>JAJWOH010000066.1:0-18977 GCA_021635485.1 Segatella copri
ATGGACAATTTATAGTAGATAATTTTGAATGGTCTGCTCTCACAACTCTTTATGGGACAGTATATTTCAACTATTAATTTTTAATTCTTGGAGGAAGTTTCGAGGGCGCATCATAGACTTATGGTACGCCCTTGTATATTGTCCTTTCATTTATAAAGCCATTTTCTGTTTTGTACTTCCTACATATCCATTGCCTTTCTTAGCTAAGATGGGGATATTGGAGGCAAGTAAGTATCTTGATTGTTGGTCGAGTAAACTGACGGCTGTGCTTAGGAGGCAATGCTTTTCTATCTCTTGAAACAAAGAAGGTCAGTCTAACCTCTGTTAAATCAGAATATCAAAGAAAAGTTCGTTTTTTCGTTTAAAAAGTTGCAGATAATAATTGTATTTCCAAAAGAAAGTAGTATCTTTGCATCATCGTTTAATATAAAACATAAATATTATGGGTACAGCAGAAACTCAACAGGCATTGGCTTTTGCAACGATGTGCGTCGATCTTACTGCAAAGGCAGAAGGATGCAGTAGGCAAGAAATGTACTTGCGGATGAAAAAGGTTGGACTGATACATGGTCTTACCACAAGACTTGATGCCCTTCATACACAGAGTAAAGATTATGTTGTAGCAGCTTTACAAACTGCACTTCGTCGTCTGGAAACAGCAAATAATTAATAACAATGCGTACGGTTTTTCATGGAGCAACTCGAATAGTGGAATATCCACTTTGTCATATCGGACGAGATAATCTCGATTTCGGTAAGGGATTTTATGTTACAGACATTCGTGATCAGGCTATCAGTTGGGCAAAAAGAGTTGTGAACTTGGGTTTGCCGCAATGGCTAAATATTTATGAACTAGACGAAAATTACATTAAGCAAAATGCTCGTTGTAAAATATTCACGGCTTACGATAATGAATGGCTCAAATTTATAGTAAAAAGTAGAGCTGGAGAGATGCCCTGGAGAGAATATGATTACGTTGAAGGTGGTATTGCCGATGACCGAGTCATTACAACGATAGAAGATTATTTAAATGGAGATATTTCTATGGAATATGCTTTGAAACGATTGTCTGAGCATCAACCGAATAATCAAATATGTATTATCTCTCAAAATATACTTGATGATAGCTTACATTTCATATCTGCGGAGCCGTTAAATGATTTAGCAAGAAAGGAGGTAAAGTCATGTTAAGAGATTCACAGCTTTGGATGAAGATAGGTAGAATATGTACTTTGTTGGCAAAGCGGTTGGATATTTCTCCCGAAAGAGCGTTTGATATTTTTCAAATGAGTAAGACCAACGAACTACTCCATGATGAACGTTCTTTGCTCTATCTAATGAGTGATTTGTATATTGTTGATGATGTGATTATGGAATTACAATCAGCTGATGGACTTCACAAAATTTATAAGTAGAATTCTTCTAATTTGGAATTCTACGACTATGGCTACTGTATTTGAGGCGTTTGCTGCCATAGTTGTTCTACTAAGATTTTGTTGTTGTACAACTACAAGGTGTAAGGTTGTACGACTATAGGGTGTAAGGTTGTACGACTATAGGGTGTAAAGTTGTACAACTATAAGGTGTGTTGTTGTACAACAATAAGGTGTTGTCACTATAGTCAGCAGATGTGCTGACTGCAGTCGGCAGACCTGCTGACTAGGCTCAGCAGAGCTGCTGAGCCTAGTGGCAAACTCCGAGAAGCAGTATTCTCTTACCCAAGAAACTGTCTCCGCTAACTCAAGAAACTATCTCCGTTACCCCGAGATTCAGTGTCCGTAAGCTTAAGCAACCACATTCTCTTACTTAAGCAACCATATTTTCTGGCTTGTTAAAGCAGTTAGGGAATCTACATATCCATAGTGTAGTTGTGGAGATATTCCCAAGCATCGTTCAAATCACGTAAAGGGAGGCGCTCTTTTACGAGCTTTATCTTTAATGCCTTACAGAATGCTTTAAGAACAGATTCTGTTGCCATCTCCTCCAACTTAATATAGTTAGGACGTTTAGAGAACAAACAAGTCATCCATTGTTACTACCGACTGAACATCCCAGGCATAAGGATTGTCGGATAATCCCATGGTCGTAATCATTGTAAGATGCACGGCTTTCTAGGAGAGAAATGTGCTTTAAACGTGCGGAATGTGTCTTTTTTAAGCACATTCCGCACGTTTAAAGCACATTTATTTGTTTATATTCTCTTTAACCACAGATCCATGAATCTGTCGTAGATGACGTATCCTTCATTAGTCCTATATACTAATTCCTTGTCTTCCAAGATTTTGAGGGCAGCCTTTACGCTGCTGGCTCCACTCAGCTTGTGCTCCTTGATGAACTTGCCAGAGGTAGGCTTGGCAACAATGCTATCCTTGGCTATAGCTTTCAGAAGCGAGAACTGGTTCTCTGTGAAGAACTGTACCATATTCTCAAACTGTGGTTCTCTACCTTCGAGTACTGAAATATTTGCTGCATTTACTTGCTTGATACTATCAACTTGTATTTCGGTTTCATAGAGGCGATTCATGATGCATTGGATATTTCTTGTTTCTTAGTTTCATACGCCATTACATCTTTAGTGTTACAACTTTTATGTAATGGCAAAGGTACAGCTATTTCTTGAATATGCAAAAGAAAATGGCTGAAAATTGAGGAACATTCTCAATTTTCAGCCATTTATTAGCCTATCACATTGCATAGTCGGTTGATGGCTGCATCAAAAGTGGTGAGGTCTTTGGCTCGCTTTCTGATGGCTGCCTTGTAATTATAGATGGTTTGGGTAGAATAGAACAGGAGGGTGGCCAGTTCCTGTCCATCCGTAATTCCCAGTCGCATCAGTGCATAGATACGCAGTTCCTTGGTGAGACTGTTAGGGGCAGGGAGAACAATCTGTTTTTCTGGCAACAGCAGTTGGTTGAACTCTTCCACGAAATTCGGATACAAGTCAATGAATGCCTTGTCGAAGCGAATATAGAAGTTGGCTGCCTCTTCTTCTGCCAGCTTGTAGCTGTTGATGGCAGTCAGAAGATCGGCAGTTTGCTTTGCCTTGATTTTGCGGCTTACCAATTTGCGATAATCATCCAGTTTCCTGATATATACGGCACTGATGTCCATAAATAAATGCATATAGGTCTCTCTTCGCTTATTGGTGTTGAGCAGCTTCCGGTTCAGTCCGTCCAAGAGTGTATTTTGGCTTTTTATCTCCCTACGGCTCTTGGCTAGACGCTTGTTCATCTTGAATGCAAAGAAAGCCATGGCAAGGAATCCTAGCGACAGGATGCTCACGATGACGAGAGATGCTGTTACGATGCGGTTCTTGCGTACTTCTGCCTGATGGTTTGTTTCTGTGATAAGGGGAAGTATGCGTGAAATCTCAACCATGCGGAGACGGTTGTTGTAGAATTGGGCATCCTCCATGGAGCAATAGAGGTATTTGGCAACCCTCTTTGCATAGGAGGCATCCTTATTATATAGATAGGTGGAAAACTCCTGAAGGGCCAGATTCTCCTTCAGGGGACATATCTGGTCTGAGATGGCTGCTTCTACAATATACTTTTCGTATAAATCCTTTTGGTCGGTATCATAATAATAGCGGGCTATGCAATAAGCCGATGAGGCATACACACGGCTGTTCAGGGGACTGGCAGAAAGCGCCTTCATGTAGAACTGAAGTGTTTTTTTGCTTGTACGCTGCTTAAGATATTCAACCTCTCCTGACAGATAGTAATAAAGAGCGGATTCCTTGTTGCCGATATGCTCAAGAGTCTTGCCTAAATAAAAACGTTTCTTGGCTGCCAATCCTTCTTGAAACTCCGACTTGTTGCAGAAATTTTCCCAGTAGTTATATACCCAAGTCAAGGTATAATAATAGTATTGCAATAACTTAGGTGACATTTTCTCCACATCCATTGCAAGCATTAAGTCTTCTGCCTGGCTGTAGAAACCGCCTGTTGACAGCACTGCCGCACGATTGATTTTATTCAGGTTGATGAAATAATCATCCTGACGTTGTACTGCCAGCTGGTAGCCCTTCTTGGCGTATGTCATGGCAGAGTCGTAACGATAGGTATAATACTCCCTGTAGATCTGGTTATAGAGACTAAGCTGGCTGCGCTTGTCGAAAGTCATGTATAGTTGCTTTTTGAGTCTTAGCAGTTTCGCTTCTTTTCTTTGGGTAAACTTGGTTCGCTGAGCGATGTAACTGTCTAAACGATGGAACAGCTGTTCCTCGTTTACGGAAGAAGCATTTGCCATGAATGGCATAAACATCATTAAGAACCACAATACTACTTTCATAACTATCTTTTTAATTGTTATTGTTACTATCTGATAGGCTATTAGAGTGCCTTATAATTGTATTTTTCTGCAAAGATACTACATTTATCTCTCTTTTTACCATCTACTCTATTAAAAAGTATTAATATCTTTGATAGCTTGATTATTAGAAGGTTATAGACTTAATAAACCTGATATTTATCTACTCGTAACCTACACATGATGCCAATGTCTGAAAAATCTCCTTAACTTTGCAACCGCAATCGAATCGCATTCGGTGGCAAGTGAAATCATGTAAAACTAAGAATAAACAACTGTAAGATTATGAACTTAAGAATCCGAACATTTTCTATGGCTTTGGTAGCGATGTCTGCTGCAAGCCAAGTGTATGCACTTCCTTCCGACGAATCTGAAAACAAGGAGAAAAAGGAAGAGCGTAATGTGATGCTCAACGCATCTGATGCCAACAAGCCTCGTGAAATCCAGATAGGATTGCCAAGCGAGGATGTAACCGTATATGAGAACGGTCTTCCTGCCGTTTACTCTTCTTCCGTACACAAACTCTCTGCCCATTGGCGTAGCGATGCCTCACTGAAAGGTACCGACTTGATGACTCCATCTGAGTCTGCCATTGCTACTGGTAATATTGCATACGCAGTTTCTTCTTTCAGCGAGTTGGGACAGAAAGAGTTCAAAGGTAAGCTCAACTATAAGGCAAACCATTTTGGTATGCAGAATGTAGACCTCAACCTGTCTGGTGGAATCGGTGACAATTGGCTTTATACTGCCAGTATGTATCAGAATTTCGATCCAGGTAGTTTCAAGCTTCGCTTTACTGATTATGCCGACCGTACCCAACTTTATCATTTCGGCATCACTCGCATCTTGAATGATGGAAAGGGACGTGTCTCCTTATTATATAAGTATTCCAACAGCAAGAACCCTGGCAATTTTGCCAATGCAGCTCCATTTATCTATTCTGGCGATGGAAGTATCAAGAAGATCGATGGCTTTGATCCGGGTATGGACTCATACGTGCAGCGTCAAGGTTCTTTCCAATACTTGAATACAAAGTCAGGAAAGATGGAGACATGGAATATGAGCGATGGCAGTGAGAATCATGCCAACGAAATTGCCCTCATCAGCCAGTATCAGTTTGATAATGGATGGTTGTGGAAATTCAACGCCAAGTATATGAATGCTCCACGTGCCAATTATGTGGATTACGGAGGAAGTACCATCTCTCAGGTGAGCGAGGCTGATGGCTATCAGCTTTCTAATGGGTCTGCCTACAGTGGCTATATAGAAGGTCGTCGCACCTGGTTGCATGTTGGTAAGGTGAGCAATGCGCTTTTGACTACCGAAATCTCCAAGCAGTTGAACAACCATAAGTTAATGATTGGTTTGAACGAGTGGTATTACCATCTCAATTACTATTCGTCTTCGTTCCAGTGGGCAGGCACCGTAGAAGCTTATCCACGTACATTGAGCCAGATATATGTCAATCCCCTTGATCCTACGCAGACGGATCATCGTTCTGAGACTTTCGGTTATAATGAGTTGAGTCCTGAATACACCAAGGGATCAGAGAACAAGTTGGCACTCTACTTTACCGACGAATGGAAGGTAAGTCCTAAGTTCAAGGTGTTCTATGGTGGTAGATTGGAGTACTACCGCATGTCTGCCGAGCAGATTTCTACTCCACGTTTCTCAGGATTCCACATGGGTAACTATAATACATACGCCACTGCTGCTGATGGTTCTGTTGTTGCTACCGAGCACAGCATCGAAGCAAAGAACGTAACCAAGGATAAATTGAATTATGCAGCCACCTTGCAGTTGACGTATAACCTTACCCGCCAGTTTGGTTTGACAGCCGATGCTACCATCGCCACCCGTTTCCCACGCATCAGCGAGTATGCAGGAACAGGACCTACCGAGGAGCAGTATAAGCGAGTAACCATTCCATTGATTCGTGGTGGTATTTTCTACAAGAACGATTGGATTGACCTTTCTTCAATGGTGACCTACATTTCAAAGTCGAACAATATCGACCAGCAGAATCTTACCAAGCCTAGCACTACAGAGGGCAAGACCGTGTTGCTCATCTATAACATCCAGACTTTGGGTTGGACAACTTCGGCAGAAATCAATCCGTTCAAGAACTTCCACATGCATGCTCTCTTCACTTATCAGAAGCCGGTGTATAAGAACTATAATGCGAGCGTAACGTTCAGTGACGGTCAGTCTATGGGTGTGAATGCCAATAACATGATTGTCAAGGAGATTCCTCAGGTTCTTATTGAGCTGGACCCTAAATACGACATCACCAAGAATCTGAATGCCTGGTTGAGCTTCCGTTACTTCGGTAAGACCTATGCCAACCTTCAGGAGGCACTCTACTTCAATGGTCACTGGGAGACTTTCGGTGGAATCAACTGGAATGTGAACAAGAAGCTGAGCCTTGGTGTGAGTGTCATCAATATCTTCAACGAGAAGGGTGCCAAGGGTACCATTAGTGGCTCTGAGCTGATTACCAAGCAGGAAGCTGGCAAATATGACGGCAAGTACATGAGTGGTAGCTATCTCCGTCCGTTCACTGTGGAATTCTCCGCAGGAATCAAATTCTAAGATAATAACGAAAGTATCATAACTTTTAATTATAACAAAGCAATCACATAAAAACCAAAGAACGATGAAAAAGGTATTTATGATTATCGCAGCGATGTGCATGACATCTATCATGGCTTCTGCTCAAAAGACCATCAGAGTATCGACCGATAAGACCGATCTCGTGATGCAAGTTTCTCCTAAGGGTCGCCTCTACCAAGTGTATCTGGGTGACAAGTTGAAGAATCCTTCAGATTACAATCATCTGAAGTGGGATGTATATGCGGCCTCTGATGGTGCCGTCTGCCAGCGAGGTCATGAGGTTTATGCAACCTCTGGTGCTGAAGATTTCTTCGAGCCAGCAGTGGCAGTGACCCATGCAGATGGTAATATGACTACCTATTTGTATTATCAGTCTTCTGAAGAAAAGGCTATCAGTGGAGGTGTTGAGACCATCATCACCCTTAAGGACAAGGTGTATCCGCTGACCGTAAAGCTCCACTATGCAGCTTATCCTAAGGAGAACGTTATCAAGGCGTGGAGCGAAATCTCTCATAAGGAGAAAGCTCCGGTTACGCTTTGGAGATATAGCTCTACAATGCTTTATTTCAAGGCAAGCAAGTATTTCGTTACCAATTATCATAGCGACTGGGCTAAGGAAGGACAGCCTGAGACTTGCCAGTTGACTGCTGGTAAGAAGATTGTTGATACCAAGTTGGGTACCCGTGCAGCCATGCAGGAGGAGCCATTCTTTGAACTGGGATTCGATGAGCCTGCCAAGGAGAATGAGGGCAAGGTGATGCTTGGAACCATCGGATGGCCTGGCAACTTCCGCTTTACCTTCGAGGTAGATAACGTGGGCGCACTTCGTGTTATTCCTGCCATCAATCCATACGCCTCTAATTATAAGCTGAAGGCTGGTGAGACATTCACTACCCCTGAGTTTATCTTTGCCATGAGCGATAATGGTATCGGTGAGGCTTCCCGTAATTTGCACAACTGGGCTCGCCAGTATCAGGTGAACATGGGTATGGAAGACCGTCTTACGCTCTTGAACAACTGGGAGAATACTGGCTTCGACTTCAACCAGCAGAGTCTTGCTGAGTTGATGAAGGATGCCAAGGACCTGGGTGTAGATATGTTCTTGCTTGATGATGGTTGGTTTGCCAACAAGTATCCTCGCAAGGACGACCATGCAGGTCTCGGCGATTGGGAGGCTACCAAGAGCAAACTGCCAGAGGGAATACCTGGATTGGTAAGAGATGCCAAAAAGGCTGGTGTAAAGTTTGGTATTTGGATTGAGCCTGAGATGGTGAATCCAAAGAGTGAACTCTTTGAGAAGCATCCCGACTGGGTGATTATGCAGCCAAAGCGTGATACCTATTATTACCGCAACCAGCTGGTACTTGATATCAGTAATCCTAAGGTACAGGATTATGTGTTCGGCATCGTGGATCGTATCATGACGGAAAATCCGGATGTGGCTTACTTCAAGTGGGACTGCAACAGTGTGATTACCAATATCTATTCTCCATATCATAAGGAGAATCAGGGTAATTTCTATATCGATCATGTGCGTGGTATCTACAAGGTGCTTACCCGTATTCATAAGAAGTATCCTAAGTTGCCGATGATGCTCTGCTCTGGCGGTGGCGGCAGAATGGATTATGAGATGCTTAAGTATTTCACTGAGTTCTGGTGTTCAGATGATACTGATCCATACGAGCGCCTCTACATCCAGTGGAGCCTGTCGAAGTTCTTCCCAGCCAAGACCATGGGTTCGCATGTAACCAACTGGAACAAGAATACCAGTGTGAAGTTCCGCACCGATGTTTGCAGTTCATGTAAGTTGGGCTTTGATATCGACCTCAAGTCGCTTTCTGGTGATGACTACAAGTTTGTGCAGAATGCTGTTAAGAACTACGATAGCATGAAGCCTATGATTCTCGAGGGCGACCAGTATCGCCTGGTTTCTCCATACGAAGGCAACCATTGTGCCATTAACTATGTAAGTAAGGACAAGCAGCGTGCCGTTCTCTTTGCATACGACTTGCATCCACGCTACAAGGAGCCTGTGATGAATGTGAAGATGCAGGGATTGGATGCCGATAAGGTTTATACCGTAAAGGAGACCAATCTGATGCCTGGCAAGGAATCTGATTTGGAGTGCAATGGCAAGCAGTACAGCGGTGACTATCTGATGAAAGTCGGCTTGAATGTATTCAGCCAGACAGATGGAACGAGCCACGTATTGGTATTAGAATAACTTATCAACTATTCATAATGAAAACAAAAAGCAGCAAAGTCTATAATAGGCTTGCTGCTTTTTTAGGTTTCTGTATTTCTTATCCCTAATGATTTTACTTGTTTAGCGGTCTTGCCACAAACTCAGTATGAAGGGTCTCCATCGGATGCTCCTTCAGGTTGATGAGGATGTTTGGCGTATTGCCGTTGGCGATGATTACCTTGATGCCGGCATTGGCTACATCGTGGGCGGTTTTTACTTTCGAAGTCATTCCGCCTCTGCCGTGACTGCTCTTGCTGGCAAGGATGTACTCGCTGATGTCGCGGTCGTAATATACCGATGGGATGATGCGGGTGGTAGGCTCGCTTGGGTCGCCATTGTAAATGCCATCCACATTACTTAATAGAATCAAGGTGTCGGCATTCATCATCTTGGCAATTAAGCCAGACAACTCATCGTTATCGGTAAACATCAGCTCGGTGATGCATACGGTATCGTTCTCGTTGACGATAGGGAGCACGTTGTTTTCCAGCATCACCTGCATGCAGGCCTCCTGGTTCTTGTACTGCTCTTCGGCACCGAAATTCTCCTTCATGGTCAATACCTGACCAATCTTTATCTTATATTCACGGAAAAGGTTGTAATAGAGACCAACGAGTTTCACCTGTCCGATGGCAGAGAACAGCTGGCGTTGCTCCACGCTGTCCAAATGATGGTCAACATGCAGTTCGGCTCTTCCGGCAGCCACGGCTCCAGAAGAAACCAGAATCACCTCATAGTCGTGCTTTCTGAGCCAGACAATCTGGTCAACAATCGCCGACATTCTCGTTACATCCAGTTTTCCGTCTTCTCGGGTCAGCACGTTGCTGCCCACCTTTACTACGATTCTTTTTCCCATTTTATGCCGATATTTATTTGGAGCAAGGAATCTGTTGTTTCAAATTCCTTGCCCCTTCAATCATTATTTCTTTTTATTGTCTTTTTCTCGAATCTCTACTCTTCGAATCTTGCCGGAGATAGTCTTTGGCAATTCATCTACGAATTCGATGATGCGAGGATATTTATAAGGGGCAGTCTCATGCTTAACATGATCCTGCAACTTCTTGACGAGGTCTGGACCTGCCATACTCTTGTATTCATCCTTCAGTACAACGGTAGCCTTGACAACCATACCGCGGATTGGGTCTGGCACACCGGTGATGGCGCACTCTACTACGGCAGGGTGAGTCATCAGGGCATTCTCTACCTCGAAAGGACCGATACGGTAACCCGAACTCTTGATTACGTCATCGATTCTTCCCTCAAACCAGAAGTAGCCTTCCTCATCACGCCAGGCCATATCGCCCGTGTGATAGTAACCATCATGCCAAACCGATTTGGTCTGCTTCTCATCACGATAGTAATATTTGAAGAGGCCGATAGGCTTGTCGTCGCCGATGCGGATGCAAATCTCGCCCTTTTCACCATCCTCGCATTCTGTCATGTCTGGACGGAGGATGTGAACATCATATTGTGGATTTGGCTTGCCCATGCTTCCTGGCTTTGGCTTGATCCAAGGGAAGGTTCCCAAAGTCATGGTGGTCTCAGTCTGTCCGAAGCCCTCGTAAATCTGAACACCAGTAAGTCTCTGGAAGGTCTCTGCCACGGATGGGTTCATTGCCTCACCCGCTGTGGTGCAGTATTCAAGACTGCTGAGGTCATACTTGGAGAAATCTTCCTGAATCATGAAGCGGTAGATGGTAGGAGGGGCACAGAAAGAGGTGATATGATACTTCTCAATCTGGCGCATGATCTTATCCGCCGTAAACTTCTCGTGATCGAAGACGAAGACGGTGGCTCCGGCAAACCATTGTCCGTAGAGCTTACCCCATACAGCCTTGCCCCAACCGGTATCGGCTACGGTAAGATGGATGGAATTCTCATGGAGATTGTGCCAATATACACCCGTGGTCAGATGACCGAGGGCATAGAGGTGATCGTGTGCCACCATCTTTGGCTCACCTGTGGTTCCCGATGTAAAGTACATCAGCAGGGTATCTTCGTTAGAGTTTACATGCTCCGGACGAACGAAAGGAGCGCATTCGTTCCATTCCTTCATCCAGTCGTGGAAACCTTCCGGGATATCCGGACCGATACTGATCAATGTCTTGACAGTCGGACTCTCTGGCATTGCCTGATTAACCTGCTCTACCACGTAATCATCGCCGCAGCAGATGATAGCCTTCACGCTTGCTGCATTGTTGCGGTAAACGATGTCGTGCTTGGTAAGCATGTGGGTAGCAGGGATGGCTACGGCGCCCAACTTGTGGAGACCGAGCATGGCAAGCCACCACTGATAGTGACGCTTCAGAATGAGCATCACCTTATCATCGTGACCGATGCCGAGACTCTGGAAGTAAGCAGCAGCTTTGTCGCTCTGCTCCTTCAGGTCCTTGTATGTAAAACGGATTTCTTCTCCACGTTCACTTGCCCAAAGCAGCGCCACGTGGTCTGGTTTGATCTTTGCCCATTCGTCCATCACGTCGTAGGCAAAGTTGAAATCTTCTGGTATGATAAACTCCAGATGCTCCTTGAAGTCTTGCTCTGAAGTGAATTTTGTCTGTTTTAGAAATCTCTCGATCATAGTTACTCTTCTAGATAATTATACAAAGGAACTTGGCTGGCTCATTGTTGAGTGAGCGGAAGCAATGCGACTTTCTACTGTCGAAGTAGATGCTGTCGCCTGGATTCAGCACCATCACCTTTTCTTCGATGGTTACTTCGAGCTGTCCCTCAATCACATAATCATATTCCTGTCCGTCGTGTCCGTTCTTGTTCGGCTTCTTGTCGCCTGGCAACGGATCCACCTGTACCATGAACGGATTCACCTTTCTATCCTTGAATCCTACGGCAAGGCTCTGGTATTTATACTGGTTGTTGCGGTCAATCTCCGGTCCCTGTCCCTTGCGGGTAACGTAGTATCCCTTCATGCGAGGTTCCTCGCCGAAGAGCAATACGTCAAGGTCAATGCCGTATCGCTTAGAGATTTTTGACAGGCGATAAACAGAAGGATCCGCCTCACCGGATTCTATCTTGAGGTAATGATCAAGACTGATTTCGCACAGTTCTGCAATTTCCTCGGCAGGAATATTGAGAACCTCGCGGAGACCTTTCAGCCTTTCACCGATTTGTTTGATTGCTTCGTCCATAAAATATTCTTTTTATTGTTTGCTTGATAATACATCGAACAGTTGCTGATGGGCAATTTCGAAATGTAAGCGCAAAGATACGAAAAATATTTAAAACGGCTCAAGAAACTTACGTTTTTATAACTCTTTGTGCTTATAAAAACGAAAATGCTGCACAAATAAAGTAATCTGTGCAGCATTCATTGTATCATTTTCTTATTTTTTTCCTGCCAATAAACCATTGATTACTGCGCTGGTAAAGCCGCCTTGTTCCATGGTATTCAGGCCCTTGATGGTGCAGCCGCCAGGAGTTGTTACTTTATCAATGGCAGCCTCTGGGTGTTCGCCTGTTTCCTGAAGCAGTTCTACGGCACCCTTGATGGTCTGCAAGACAATCTTCTGGGCATCCTTTGCCTTGAAGCCCATCTCTACGCCGCCTTCCACATTGGCTCTTACATAGCGCATGGCGTAAGCGATGGCACACGACATAGCGGTAGCTGCAGGGAAGAGACGTTCTTCCATGATGAGGCTTTCGCCCAATTCATCGAAGATTTCTGTAATCTGCTGGATTTCTGTAGCAGATGCATCTACAGGAGTGATGAAGGTCATCGACTGCTTGTAGGCGATGGCGATGTTTGGCATCACGAGGAAGAAGGTTGGGGTGATACCATCCTTGTCCAGCCACTCCTTGATGTTGGCTGATGGCACACCGGCTGCTACCACTACGAGTTTCTGACTCTTGTAGTTGAGTGCATCCTTGATTCCCTTTAATGTCTTCTCCACGCACCATGGCTTTACTACCACGCAAATGATGTCTGCGCCGTGGCAAGCCAACTGGTTATCGAGGGTTACGCTGGCTCCTTCGCTTGCGAAGTGATCCAATACTGGTTGGTTATGGTCAGATACCGTAATATCTGATGGAGTGAACTTCTCGCTCTGCAAGAGTCCTTCAGCCATGGCACCGCCCATAGCACCTGCTCCGATAATTGTTATTTTCATTGTCGTCTTATAGTTAAAATGCAATTACGGTGCAAAGATACTACTTTTATCAGAAAAAAGAGCAGTTTATAGACGATTTTTTAAGAAAGTACGCTTGTTTACTGACGATTTTTTAAGAAATTCGCTAGTTTACTCCCATTCTGGAAGTATCTACGTCCTTGGTTCTCTTCTCCTTGTACTTGCCTATCTTATAGATGATGGAGATGGAGGCTGATGCCCAATCTTGCTTGATGTTCATGTGGTAGTCTTGATTGCCTTGTACTGATTTTGTAGAGAATCCCTCGTTGAAGATGTTGCTGCCTTTAACCACAATGCTCCATTTATCATTATCGGAAGCCCATCTCAACATAGCAATCAAGAGAAAGACTGATTTGATGTCATAGAGTCCTTGAATGGCTTTCGACTGATAGAATGGGTTAAATATGAAATGGATGTGATGGCTTCGGCTAAGCTGGGCGGATAGATTTCCGGCAAGAATGGCAGAGATATGTTTGCGATTGAAGGGCAAGTCAAAGAAATCGTTACTCTTGTCATGTCTGTAGATTCCTGTTGCCGAAACACTTCCGTTCATCCAATTGCCTATACCGAAAGTCGTCGATGCTCTAATGCCTATAGTATGATTATAGTCGAAATTGGTCTCCTTCATAATGACTGCCATGTGGTCGGTAGCCTGATAAGGCAACTGCACAGAATAGTTGGGTTGGAACTCTGCAAATGCTATCAATGTATGGCGACTTTTGATTGTCCACATCAGGTTGGTCTCGTATGTAGAGTAAGGCTTGAGATGAGGATTTCCCCATATCTCCATATAGGTAGAGGCATAGTAAATGCTGCTCATAGTTGACCAATAGCTAGGAAACTGTGAGCTGGAACTGAAGGATAAGTTGAGTATGTTGCCAGGATTGGCTTTCCACGATGCATTAAGTGTGGGATAAATATGCCATTTGTTCCATTGTGGAGAATGGTACTGCTCCGCTTCTACAGAGGCTTCCAAGCTGATTCGCTCGTTTATCTGTTTGCTTATGCCGCCATAGAAACTCAAGATTCTTTCTTCGATATTCACCTGGCTGGTTGCATCTGGAATGTCTGCTCCATCCTTGTTGGTCGTGGCTTGGTAGCTTCTGTTGTTGCAGTTTTGGAATTTCATACCATACGACAGTTCCCAACCCTGTTTCAATGAGTGGGATTGGTCTGCTGTGAAAAGCCATTTGTCTATAACCTGCTTGCTGTTTGTGTATAGAATACGTTCTTCGTCAAGTATTGTTCCTTCCAGATATTGCTGGCTGGGATTTTGGTAGTTGAGATAGGATATGCCTATTTGTAGTCCAAAGGGCAGGTTGTAGCTGGCATCTACATTGTGCAGGTAGGTATGTTCATTGCCCTGTTGCTGGGATGTGCCTGTTCCCATCGTTTCATGATGAGGATGACTGCTGTCCCATTTCCCTGTATATGCCAGGGATAGCTGGTGGTTATCAGCAAATGCATAACTCAGTCCCAAGCGATAGTTGTGAGTCAATCCAGGGGTTTTCTGTGAGGTCTTGTCATGATACGCTACTCGTTTCCCTTGAAGGGGATGATTGGCATTGGTGGTTGTCTCTCCGTATGATGTTCCATCTGTAAATGAATACATGGCATCCAGTCCGAATTTTCCTTTTTGGAACAGCAGGTTGCCTTTGCCTTCCCCTTCTCCGTATTTGCTTTGGTTCCAGATGCTTTGTATTTGTCCTGAAAGCTGGTTCTTTCCTACATAGTCTTTGGTAATCAGGTTGATGACCATTCCACGAATATGTAGGCGTGCTGGCGCTGCCAGCATCACTTCGGCTTTGGCTAATTGTGATGCGGGCATAGCTTTTAATCGCTCTGCCAGTTGTGCATAATTGAGCGTAGTTGGTTTACCGTTGATGATGAGAGTCAGTTCCTTTCCTGCATAATTGATGTTGCCGTTTAGTTCGTTTACTCCTGGTATTCGGGTAAGGGCATCATAAGCGTTGTCTGCCGGCATTTTCTCTATGAGCAGTGGCATGTTGTACACCAACTGTCCTCTTTCTGCCTTGACGATAGGACGTGTCGCCTTGACGAAAACCTCTGGCAGGTTTTGCATCATCATCTGGGTGGTAAGCGTGTCTTTTACCTCTTCGTTTTGAGCGCAAAGGGGCTGGCTCAGCAATAATGCTGAACCTAAGATAAAATTTATTTTCATGTGTTTATGTTTGTTTGATGGTTATTGCTTGAGTTGCTCTTTGGCTTTGGGTATGAGTTGTGCTGCCTCTTTTTTATCTTCTAGTCTGTTTGCATTTGCTAAGAACATCTGGAGATGCTGTTTCGCTTTCAGCTTGTTCTTGGAAGCGATGAACATTTGGGCTGCATTGTAATAGTTGAGCGGGTCGTCTTCTTCATCGTAAAGGATGCATAACTCAAAGTCACGTGCTGCGTCTGCATATCGGCTGTGTTGAAAATGTAAGTCGGCTAGCCATTTATAGGTTCGCAAAGCTCTGTCTTTTGGCAAGGAAACCTCTAACGACTGGTTGAAATGAGCCATGGATAGTGAATCCATGTTGAGTGCTTTCTCTGCCAACGCTAAATGGAAAAGGCATGTGGCATTGTCGCTCTTGAATTGAACGGCTTTCTGGTAATGCTTTAGTGCTTCCTCTTTGTTGGGCTGGTTCTCATAGCAAAGACCAAGCACAAAGTTTGATTCAAAATTATCGAAGCCTTGCGCTATCAACTTTTCATACAATGGTATCGCTTCGTCATATTTGAATTGCATGAATAGGGAATAGGCGTATTCCTTGTTGACATATAAGTTCGTGGAATCACACTGGGAGATGTAATTCTTTGCCACTTCCTCGGCTCTGCCAGGTTGGTTTGCTCCATTGTAGTGGGTGGCAAGCGAAGCAATAATCTCACTGTCGTATGGGAATAAGAATGCGATGCGTTCACCCCAGAGAGAAACCTTGTCATTGTTGTTCTGATTGAGATACGCATAATAGAACATTCGCATGTCTTCGTGGTTGATGCTATCTGATGGAATCTTGTCTAGGCAAGAAATGCAGGCGGTGTAGTTGCCTACTTTCCGATAGCAGGAAGCCAGTTTCCTGCGTGCTTCCAGGTGAGATGGATTTGCTTCCAGATACTTTTGGTAGTATTGGGTTGCATGAAACACATCATATCTACTCAGACAGCTATCTCCTTGTTGAAGTAGATTAGCTGTGGTCTCGTTGGCCTTGGCATTCATTGCCATACATAGCCATAATATAAGGATCAATCTAAACTGTTTCATCGTTTTTGCTGATTATTTCTTTCTTACTTCGGGAGTGAAAACGACAGGCAAGGTAAACTCCATGTTGACTTCCTCGCCATCGGAGAGTCGGGCAGGCTTCCAATGAGGGCTTCTCTTGAGAAGTTCAATCACAGTCTGCTCGTAGGCTTTTTCTTTTGGAGCTTCGAGAACTTTAAACAATCCCAATGTTCCATCCTTTTGAACGGTGAAGTTGATGACGACTCGCGCAGGCTTGTCTTCCAATCCTTTAGGATATTGGATGTTTGTCATCACCCATCTTAGGAAATCGTTGATGTCGCCATTGCCGTTGAAGACAGGCATCTGACCACCTTCCGGTAAAACAGCTATCGTCTTTAACACATGAGGTTGTGATACGCTTTGCGGTTTGCACATAAGGACGATGGTTATACCTATTATTGCTATCACGCAAGCGGCTATCCCAAATACCTTTTTATATATATGAGATTTTGTGTATCTTGTTTCCTGTGCTTTGCCCAGGAAATAAGTTTCTTCCTGATTGTTTTTTCCTTTCATACCTTTTACGATTTTATGGAGTTATCTAAAAGTGCTTTTAATTGTTTGAGTGGTTCCTTGCTGACGTGCAGAGTGAATTTCTCGCAAAACCGTTCGTTGTACAACACTAGTTCTGAAGTGTTGAGGTTGATACTGAAAATGTGCTGACTATTAATAATGTAGTTTCTGCCAACACGAGCGAAGAAGTGTGCCGTTTGGGCAAGTTGCTCTACTATTTTCTTCTCAAAGGCCACAAGGTTGAACGAGAAGGTGTATTCATCGCCGTTGGTGAGTCGGAGATTGCAATAGCTTCCTTCCGAACAGACGTATGCTATCTGTTCGGAAGCCACTCTGAGCAAGAAGTTGGCATTTGATATGATGAGATATTCTTCCATACTGATAAGTTTGGTGCAAAGATAAGCAAAATATTTAAAAAGTATGGCTGGATGTAGCGTGTTTTTTGTGAACCAATGGATTCGTTTTATAAAATACGTATTTAACCCATAAAATACGAGAAAAACAAGTTTTATTTCGGAATTTCATCTGTTTTTTATTCTTTTCTTCCCATTTTAGCGATTTTTTTCGTATATTCGCATTCGCAATCGGGAAACCGACAACGCAAAAAACTAAAAATGAATGCAAAAACAAATATCTTATGGCAAAGATTATTGTAAGAAACCAAACGATAAAGACGCTAACCAAGGATGGTGTTGATTACATCTGCATTACCGATATAGCAAGGCAGAAGAATCCCATTGAGCCCAAAGATGTGGTAAAGAATTGGTTGCGTACCAAAAATACCTTAGAATACTTGGGACTTTGGGAGCAGTTGAACAACCCTAATTTTAAGGGGGCGAATTCGACCCCCTTTTGAAAGAAGCGGGCTCAAATGTTTTTACGATGAGTCCGACTCGATGGGTGGAACTAACCCATGCTGTAGTATTATTAAATTTTATCAACTATGAATAGTAAGAATTTATACTTTACAATCTTCTCTTTAATCCTTTTAGGATTTATCTCTTCTTGTGCAGAGAATAGTAATAAGTGTAGTCCTTCTTATGCAAGCAACATAGAACAACTTAATGAAAAGTTATATGATTCTTATGCAAATGTTGCAGTAAGGAAAAACAACACAACATCTGATGACATAATAACACCAGAATATTTTGGAGGCTCATATGTCAAGGCAAATAAACTTATTGTCATGGTCAAAAATGGAAGTCCAAAAGGAATAGAAGATATAAAGAAAAGACTAGGCACGGATTCAAATGTGACATTTGTATCTTGTACTTATTCTCTTCAAGAATTAAAAGAATTAAACGCTAAATTGAAAGTATCTTTTGCCAAGAAAGCTGCATTGCGAGACGAAATTGGGTGGGTTGCTGTTGGTATCAGACCTATTCAAAATAGAATTGTCGTATATTTGAATAATGCTTCTAATAAAAATATCTCTAAATTCAAGAATGAAATTTGCAATTCAGATAAAATAATTTTTGATCAGTTGGAAATAGAGCCAATTGAAATACAAAAAGATACAGCAAAAGACGAAAAAGTAGGAAGTCCCTCATAAAAGTGTATGGATAACTCGAAAAGTCCCTCATAAAAGTGTGTTAATCTTCTAAAAAGTCCCTCATAAAAATGTGATAGATTTTGCTATTTCATTGTTTTTCAGTCTTTTGCAGCAAGAATACAATAATAATACCATGAGTATATGAAGGAGATGATGTCGCATCGCAACCTTTTTGATGGCTTTTCTGTCTAATAACTAGACAGCAGTGTCTAGTATTTAGACAGGTTATCTTATGGTCTTTTTCCTATATATTCTGATAATCAGTTGTTTATGTTTTTGGCATAGCCGTTGCCTTGCTATTTTGCAACAAATAAGAATAGT
>JAJWOH010000214.1:0-3245 GCA_021635485.1 Segatella copri
GAAAGAATAGATTTCAATCCATCTTCGAACTTACCACCACACTCATCACCATTCAACCAATTATTCAGCAATGAGTCTGTATATTCAGTCTGCATAGATAAATAAGCATCAAGGACTAACATTTTGTCAGAAAAAGCAAGCATTTTATTGTAACGATTCTCTCCTTTTCGCTCTTGTTTTCCATTTTCAACAAAATCTATCTTACCCAAATGCAAAAACAATTCCAATCCCACTTGTAATGCCTCACACTGAGACTTAAATAATGGTGATTGGTTAATTCTATCTTGCAAATTAGGCAATTGTGGAAACTGCTCATTAATGCGCACCAGCAATTTCTTACTCAAACAAATTGCAATATTATCCCCAACATTCACCTCTTCTGAAAAAAGGACTTTAGAAGGATTTGCACAGGACTTATAAATGATATACAAAGAAGCCAAAAGTTGCTTGAAAGAATTCAAGGAAGATTTGATTCCCAATCTAAGATTAGGATTTTCTCTAAAAATCAATGACGAAGGAAAAACATCTGCCATAATTGTTCTATTTTTCGTTGTTTATAATAACTTCTGCTATTGCCTTTGCCAACAAAGGAGGCACAGCATTTCCGACTTGCTTCATTTGACAAGTTCTATTACCATAGAATCGGAAAGTATCAGGAAAAGATTGTATTCTCGCTGCTTCTCTAATAGTAAGACATCTATCTAATACAGGATGAGTAAACCTACCAGAGGATGGCGTATCAAACCTCGTGGTTATTGTTGGAGCAATTCCATCTTCCAATAATCTGCACCAAGTACCACTATAAATAGACTTAGTCAGCAATTCCTTTGGCAAGACTTCCTTTCCTTTTCCTTTAGGAATCATTTTCAATCTGTCTAAAGCAGACTTCGAATGCTTGGTTGCCACATGATTATAAAGGACTTGCGCACCTGCACGAAGTTTCTTTTGATAAGAAGACATTGCAGGTTTATCATAATCACGCTCATCAACACCTTCTCCCGATGCAATGAAAGGTAAATCATAAATGGCATCCTTTACCGTAGTCTGAATATCAAGAGGTTCAGGTAATTTCACCTCTAGTTTATTCAACTCGCCCAAGAAGATTGCTCGCCTTCTATCTTGTGGTACCCCATAATCTTTTGCACACAGTACACCACAAGTTACAACATAACCAAGTTCCTCAAAAGACTTTATTATTTGGTCTTTAAAATATCCATTTGATGTCGTAATTATATTAGGGACATTCTCTAAGACAAAGTACTTCGGTTTAAACTCAGCCACAAATTTCACGAATTGTTTAAATAAGAAATTTCGTGAATCATCTAAACTTAATCGCTTACCCTTTTGAGAAAAACCCTGACAAGGTGGACCACCAATAATCACATCTATATGAGGATGCTTTTGATGTAACTGAACAACATCAACATTACATATATCATTTGCTATCACCTCCGTATCGGTATGATTTTTCTTATAAGAAGCAGCTATATCTTTATCATACTCAATAGCAAAAGCAACATCAAACCCTGCCATTCTAAAACCTTCTGACATACCACCAACGCCAGCAAACAGATCACCTATTATCATAAGACTTCCTTTATTCGCTTTAAAGATAAATTAAAGTATTCTTCATTCAACTCTATTCCAATAAAATTCCTATTAAGTTTGGCAGATGCAACACCTGTAGTACCACTACCCATAAAAGGATCTAGAACAACGTCACCTCTATTAGAAAGTATATTCACGAAATGTTCTATTAACGCCAATGGTTTTTGAGTAGGATGCTTACCCATTTTTCGTTCTTTCGTACTTATCGTACTTGTTTCTACGAAATCATGAATAGCTTTACCTTCGTTATTGAATGTACCTGTTGTTGCATCATTAACCATATAAACCCAAGGTTCTGTTGAATTTATAAACTGCAAGTTCATATTTCTTGGCAAAGGATTCGTCTTATGCCAAACACCTACTGTTTTATAATAAAAGCCATGTTTCTGAGCTAAGTTTATGATTGTCTCGACTTTAATGATAGACATAAAAACAATCAACGAGCCACGCTTTTTCAAGACACGATTGCATTCATGAAAAAGCATGTCCATTTGCTGAGTCCATTCCACAAAGTCTAGGTCATCCCAACCAGATGCAGCAAAATGACCATCTCGAAGCTTATTCATATTTGTACCACGCTTTTTCATGAATAAGCCCAAATTATAGGGTGGATCCGTTATTATTAAATCCACAGAATCTGTTGGCAACTGACGTAAACACTCGATAGCATCACCCTGCTTCAAAAGTATCCTACCATCAATTCCCAAGAAACCTTTTATCTCTTGTAAATCTTCCATTCTGCACTGAATAAAAAATCCAATACTAGCCATACTTACAATATTCAGTTGCAAGTACACATATAGGGATAGTGACAGAGAATGGAAAAGTCAAACACAGACAATAGAACCATACGCTGCCGCTATAGAAAACTATGAGCGTTGAACTTTATTCTGGAAGTACGAGCCACAAGCAAAAAATACCTGAGAGCATGATACAAAAGAAGCGTGAGCTTCACTTATCATACTCTCAGGCATTTGGCGTGGCCCGTATAACCGATAAGTTCCGCCCACGCTATAGCGCAGGCGTTCACTTAATCTACGGTTATACATCTGTTAATCGCCAAATTTCGAGAGTATTCCGAATATCGTAAACGCTTTGTATATTAATATGTTATATGTCTAAAGTTTATTCTTTCTGTTTCTTATTATTCTATTTTATTTGTTCAACTTATGTTACAAGGGAGCAGCCGCCTGGGGCAACCTTTCCCTTTTCGAGGGCAAAGGTACAAAAAATAAATGAAAGATGCAACTTAATACCTCAAAATATCTTTTATCGAGTAAATTTTACTTGAAGCATCAAAGGAGAATCTTTATATTAACAACATTATCAGTCCTGCTCTTTATTGGCTTGTTGTTGCATAAAAATCTCTTTTTGCCGCTCTATTTCGTGTCGAAGCTGCTCTTCGGTTGGCAGATAAGTCAAATACTTAGCTTGAAACAATTGCTTATTCTCCTTCAAGATAGAATACTTTGCCATATCCTCACTTGTCTTCGAACACAAAATCAAGCCTATCGTCGGATTATCACCATCCGTTCTTTTCAACTCATCATACATTCTAACATACATATCCATCTGCCCAACATCTTGATGAGATATCTGGGTAGTCTTCAGGTCATATGTTGCGTAGTCAATTATGT
>JAJWOH010000067.1:0-6869 GCA_021635485.1 Segatella copri
AATATAAGGAAATCAAGACCTTCTTTGCCAAGAAGAAGGAGAGTGACTTCGATACACGAGATATCCTGACCATCAAGGGACTGATTCGCCGTGGTGAGGCTCGTACCGCTTGTACTTATAATGAAATTCCGCTTGACCATGTCCACTTCCTCGACCTGCCATTCTATGAGAGCGGCAAGATAGAAAAGTTGCCAATGACCGAGAAGGATGTGGAGATAGTGAGAGCTCTGTTGCAGAAGGTGCAGCCGCATCAGATTTATGTTGCCGGCGACCTTGCTGACCCTCACGGAACCCACAAGAAGTGTACTGATGCCGTTCTGGCAGCTATCGACGAAGAGAAGAAAGCGGGTGCAGAATGGTTGAAGGACTGTCGCATCTGGATGTATCGTGGTGCCTGGGCAGAATGGGAGATTGAGAATATCGAAATGTGTGTTCCATTGAGTCCTGAGGAGTTGCGGGCAAAGCGTAACTCTATCCTCAAGCATCAGTCGCAGATGGAGAGTGCTCCTTTCTTGGGTAATGATGAGCGCCTGTTCTGGCAGAGAGCCGAGGACCGTAACCGTGCTACTGCATCGCTCTACGACCAGTTGGGTCTGGCATGCTATGAGGCCATGGAGGCTTTCGTGGAGTACAAACCATTGTAATACCTTATTAATATATTTAAATCATGGCAAAGTTCAATCGTTTATTAGGCTCGTTTGTAGCCTGTGCAGCGATGCTGGGTGGTATCTCCACTCCGGCATCTGCTGCCGATATTAATATTATCCCGATACCGGTGAAGACTCAGGTACAGAAAGGGGAGTTCGTATTGCCACAGAAGGTGGTAATCGCTTACCAGACGGCTGAAGGCAGAAATATCGCCCAGTACATGGCAGACAAACTGAAGGCTTCTACAGGTTATGAGGTAACGGTAGGTGGAAAGAAGGGGAATATCTCTATACAGATTTCTCCTTCGCTGAAAATTGCCGAGGAAGGTTATCGCCTTACCGTAACCGCCAAGGGGGTTGTTATCAAGGCGAAGACCGCCAAGGGCGCCTTCTACGGTATGCAGAGTTTCATGCAGTTACTCCCTGCCCAGATAGAGAGCGCAACCCGGGTGGATGGGGTGAAATGGGTAGCACAATGCTGTGATATCCAGGATGCTCCACGCTTCGGCTACCGTGGATTCCATCTCGATCCATGCCGCCATTTCATTTCTGTCGAGAATGTGAAGAAGCAACTGGACCTGATGTCTATGTTCAAGGTGAACACCATGCACTTCCATCTGACGGAAGACCAGGGCTGGCGTATCGAAATCAAGAAATATCCTAAACTTACTTCTGTGGGCAGTATCCGTACCGAGGGCGATGGTTCTCTTTATGGCGGTTTCTATACCCAGGAGCAGATTAAGGAAATAGTGGATTATGCTGCCAAGCGCTATATTACCGTGATTCCGGAAATCGACCTTCCTGGTCACATGATGGCAGCTATCTCTGCTTATCCTTATCTTTCATGCAAAGGCGAGCAGTGGTCGTTGAGAACTGTTTGGGGGGTAGAGGATATCGTGATGTGTCCGGGCAAGGAAGATATGTTCCGCTTCCTGGATGACATCTTTAGTGAGATTGTTCCTCTCTTCCCAGGTAAGTACTTCCATATCGGTGGCGACGAGTGTCCGAAGACCAGTTGGAAAAACTGCCCTACCTGTCAGAAGCGTATTCAGACTGAGGGCTTGCAGGCAGAAGGAAAGCATTCGGCAGAGGAAAGATTGCAGAGCTACGTTATCAAGCGCATAGAGAAAATGCTGGAGAAGCGTGGCAGAAAGATTATCGGATGGGACGAGATTCTGGAAGGCGGATTGAGTGAGAATGCTACCGTGATGTCATGGCGTGGAACGGAAGGAGGTATCGAGGCTGCCATGCAGAAGCATGATGTCATCATGACGCCGGGCAGCGACGGTATGTATCTCGACTGGTATCAGGGCGACAGCAAGGTGGAGCCTGTAACCATTCCTAGTCCTCCTAGATATCTGGCTTCTACCTATAATTATAATCCGGTACCTGATACCATCAAGGCGTTGGGACTGGCTCATCATATCCTGGGCGTTCAGTGTAACAACTGGTCGGAATATATGTATTCCAATGCCAAGATGGAGTATATGATGTATCCTCGTGCCATTGCTCTCTCTGAGATTGCATGGTCGCCAGTGAGCAGGAAAAACTTCAAGGATTTCTGCCGCCGACTGGATGCAAACAGTGTTCGTCTGGACGAGCGCCATATCCGTTATCATATCCCATTGCCTGAACAGCCTTTCGGTTCTTGTGATAAGGTGGTTATTACGGGGGATACTGCGGTAACCTTTACCACTTCGCGTCCTATGAAGATGGTTTATACACTGGATGGAAGTACACCTACTCCTTCTTCTTCGGTTTATACAGAGCCTATCAGGGTGAGTGGAAATGCCATCATCAAGATAGCTACCGTATTGCCTTCAGGCAAGATGAGCCGTATCAGAACCATTGATGTTGAGAAGCAGACTTATGCTCCTGCTGTGAAGGTGGAGGGCGTAAAACCTGGGTTGCAGATGAAGCGCATTAAGGGCAACTATCTGAAGGTTGACCAGCTGGAATGGGCTGATGCTGCCTGGGAGTATGCAAACATCGAGGGCTTGGATCAGATGAAGATTCAGCAGAAGGATGATGCTGCTACTTTGCGCGGAGCCAATAATTATGCAGCCATCGCTGAGGGCTACATCAATATTCCTGAGGATGGTGTCTACTATCTCTCTTCCCGTCTGGAGCAGGTTTGGATTGACAACAAACTCATGATCAGTAACGAGGGGGAAGTGAAGGCTGGTACCAATCATGATACTTCTGTAGCATTGGCTAAGGGATTGCATCCAATAAAAGTGGTCTTCCTCAGCAATATCGTTGGCGGCTGGCCTTCATGGTGGAGCAGTCTCGGCATTGAAATGCGCAAAGATAGTGAACAGAAGTTTACACTAGTAGATAACTCTATGTTTTTCAGAAAATAAAAAGAAATAGATATGAGCTTCAGAAATATAGCAAATGTATCGCTTTGCCTCGCCTTGCTGTCTGTCAGCAATGGCGTGGCGGCTCAGAATGAGTCGCGTTGGCATAATGTGGATATCAACCAGCAGAACCGCGAACCTCGTCGTGCTGCTTTCTTTGCATACGAGAGTCTTGACAAGGCACAGAGCTTTGACAAGAAGAAGTCTGCCAACTATCTTTCGATGGAAGGTATGTGGAAGTTTAACTTCGTGAAGGATCACAACAAGCGTCCTGCCAACTTCTTTGCTGTCAACTACGATGATTCGAAGTGGAAGAATTTCCCTGTACCGGGGCTGTTCGAACTGAACGGTTATGGAGATGCTACTTATAAGAATGTCGGTTATGCCTGGGCTACCCAGTTTGACCCAAATCCTCCTTATATCAGCGAACTCAATAACTATACGGGTTCTTATCGTCGTACCTTCGAACTTCCTAAGGACTGGAAGGGCAAGGATGTCTATTTTCATGTAGGTTCGGCTACCAGCAACCTGACCCTTTGGGTAAACGGCAAGTATGTGGGATATAGTGAAGACAGCAAGGTGGCTGCCGAGTTTAATATCTCCAAGTATCTGAAGCCGGGCAAGAACCTGATAGCTATGCAGGTGATGCGCTGGTGCGACGGTTCTTATTTCGAGGATCAGGACTTCTGGCGCTTTACTGGTATAGCCCGTGAGGTTTATCTCTATGCACGTCCGAAACTTCATGCTGCCGATATCCGTCTTGATGCCGGTTTGATGAATAATTATCGGGATGGTATCCTGAACTATCAGATAGCGCTGAAGGGCGGCAAGACTGATGTGACTGTTGCCTTGTGCGATAAGGATGGCAAGCAAATAGCATCGGCTACCGGAGCTCAGGGTGTAATCAAAGTACCGAAGGTGAAGGCTTGGACTGCTGAGACACCTTATTTATATAAGGTATACATCTCTCTGAAGAATAAGCAGGGGATAGCGGAGGTGATTCCGCAGAAGGTGGGCTTCCGCAATGTGGAAATCAAGAACGCCCAGTTGCTGGTGAACGGCAAGCCTGTACTGATTAAGGGTGCCAACCGGCATGAGATAGATCCGGATGGTGGATATGTGGTGAGCGTAGAGCGCATGATTCAGGATATCAGAATCATGAAGCAGTTGAACATCAATGCGGTTCGTACCTGCCATTATCCTGACGATCCTCGCTGGTATGAACTCTGCGATGAATACGGACTGTATCTTACTGCTGAGGCTAACCTCGAATCTCATGGTATGGGATATGGGGAGAAATCACTCGCTAAGTTCCCTGAGTATCTCCAGACTCACATCGAACGCAATGAAGGTAATGTGAAAAGTTTTATCAATCACCCTTCTATCATCGTATGGAGTTTGGGTAATGAGTGTGGTTACGGCATCAACTTCGAAAAGACCTATGACTGGGTGAAAGCGCTAGACAAGACGCGTCCTGTTCAGTATGAGCGTGGCGGTTATGACAGCAAGACCGATATCCACTGTCCGATGTATATCGACTACGAGGAGAGTGAGAAGTATTGCAAGAGTGATGGCGTTAAACCATACATCCAGTGCGAATATGCTCATGCCATGGGTAATTCGGAAGGCGGTTTCAAGGAATATTGGGACCTCATCCGTAAGTATCCTAAGTATCAGGGTGGCTATATCTGGGACTTCGTAGACCAGGGCATCCGTGACAAGAGTCCTGTTACCGGTAAGGAAATCTTTACTTATGGTGGAGATTACGGCCGCTATCCGGCAAGTGACTATAACTTCAACTGTAATGGTATCATCGCACCAGACCGCCGTCTGAATCCTCATGCTTATGAGATTCAGTACTATCATCAGAATGTATGGATCAAGGACCTGGATGCTGTGAATGGTGCTTTCAAGGTTTATAACGAGAACTTCTTTAAGAATATTGATGACCTGAACCTGACTGCTACGGTTTATGCCAATGGTGTAAAACTGGCTACTGTAGAGATTCCTGAAACCAAGGGCATAGCTCCTCAGGCTACCAAGCTGATAAAGAGTGATGATCTGAAGTATGCGGTGGCTGAGGCTGAATCGAAGCATGCTAAGGAGGAGATAACTGTCAACTTTGCTTTTGCAAGCGATGGTACACAGCCGCTGGTAGACAAGGGCCAGGTGATGGCTCGCCAGCAGTTCATTATCAGTGATTATCAGTTTGCCAAACCGGCGGTTCCTGCTGTTGCTGCTGCGCCAACCAAGAAGGGTAAGGTGCAGGAGGCAAGCAGTATGGAGGTGGAGGAAACCAACTCTTATGTGAAGGTCAGTGCCCAGAGAATGTCTGTTACCATAGGCAAGAAGACGGGTATGATAGATTATCTCGATGTAGATGGTGAACCGATGTTGAAGTTCCGCGAGAGTATGACTCCGGAATTCTGGCGTGCTCCTACCGATAATGACTATGGTGCTTCTCTGCAGAAGGAGATGAGAGTATGGAAGAATCCGCAGATGACTCTGAAGTCTTTCGACAAGAATGTTGGTGAGGACAATGTGGTACTGACAGCTCTCTTCGATATGCCTGAAGTAAAGGCTCAACTGATGCTCCGTTATGACATCAGTGCTGCGGGGGAAGTGAATGTTACCCAGAAGATGACTACCGACAAGGATGCTCAGGTTGCCGATCTGTTCAGATTCGGTTTGCAGTTGCAGATGCCAGCAGCTTTCTCTAAGCTGGAGTATTATGGTAGAGGTCCTGAAGAGAATTACGTAGACCGTCATTCTTCTGCTTTCATCGGCAAGTACCAGTCTGATGTGAAGGATGAATATTATCCATATATCCGTCCGCAGGAGAGTGGTAACCATACCGATATCCGCTATTTCTCTATCTTTAATCCAACCACCGGCAAGGGGATTACCTTCGAGGGGTATGAACCTATGGAGTGCAGTGCTATCCCTTATCTGGTAGAGGATTTGGATTCTGGTATCGAGAAGACGCATGCATGGGGACAACACAGTGGTGATTTGGTGGATAAGGGACTCGTGCAGTTGCATATCCAAAAATGCCAGTATCCTTTGGGCTGTATCGACAGTTGGATGACCAAGCCTATGGAGAAGTATCGCCTCCATTATGCAGATCGTGAATTTACATTCAAAATAAAGGCAAAATAAAATTTCCGTTATAAAACTCAGATATATGCGGAAATACGGGTATAAGATTAAGTTTAAATAATAAAGTAACCCTAGTTTTAGGGTTGAGAGTTTGTTTTTAGGTTTGCCGCTTGAGGGGTCTTTGGGGCCTTTCAAGCGGCTTTTTTATTGCTTGTTTCAAAATGAAACGAATAATGCGTAATTTGCTTTCATTTTGTTCTGTATTTTAAAAAGAACTATACAAAATAATAACTAAACGAAAATATTAATATCAAAAAGTAAATAATATTGTGAAATATTAAGCAAAATGTCGTACCTTTGCACCAGAAAATAAACAAAATGTAAATTAATTAATAGGAGAGATTAACATGAAAAAGATTGAAGCAATCATCCGTAAGACTAAGTTTGAGGATGTAAAGGAAGCATTGCTTGCCGCCGACATCGAGTGGTTCTCTTACTACGATGTAAGAGGAGAGGGCAAGATGAGACAGGCTCGAATCTACCGTGGTGTCATGTATGATACCAGCAGTATCGAGCGAGTGTTGCTGAATGTTGTCGTGCGCGACAAGAACGTAGAGAAAACGATTAATGCCATCCAGGAGGCTGCCCGTACAGGCGAGATTGGTGATGGTCGAATCTTTGTAATTCCTGTGGAGGATACCGTAAGAATCCGTACAGGTGAAAGAGGCGACATCGCTCTCTATAATGCTGAGCAGGAGAAATA
>JAJWOH010000067.1:6969-18575 GCA_021635485.1 Segatella copri
TCCGTACAGGTGAAAGAGGCGACATCGCTCTCTATAATGCTGAGCAGGAGAAATAAAATGCTAATTGGAGGAGAGAGAATAGTTTTCAGGTTTAAAGAACACTTTAAAGATTTTATGTTATGAGTGTACAGGATTTAGGAATTTCAGTAGATACCGTATGGATGCTCTTGGCAGCCATGTTGGTCTTTTTCATGCAGCCGGGATTTGCCCTCTGCGAGGCGGGCTTTACCCGTAGTAAAAATACAGCGAACATCTTGTTTAAGAACTTTGTCGATTTTATGATCGGTTCCGTTCTCTTCTGGTTCGTAGGTTTCGGATTTATGTTTGGTAGCGATGGCACCGGTTTCATCGGTATGCCTAACTTCGGCGATTTGTCTTTCTATACAAATGCAGCCGGTCTTCCTACTGAAGGCTTCCTGATGTTTGAAACCGTATTCTGCGCTACTAGTGCTACCATCGTTTCAGGTGCTATGGCGGAACGTACCAAGTTCTCCATGTACTGCGTTTACTCATTCTTCATTTCATTGATTATCTACCCTGTAGAGGGTCACTGGACATGGGGTGGCGGTTGGCTTTGCAACAGCGAGGCAGGTTCGTTCATGATGAACACCTTCGGTGCAGCCTTCCATGATTTCGCAGGTTCTGCCATCGTACATAGTGTTGGTGGTGTACTTGCCTTGGTTGGTGCCATCTGCTTAGGTCCTCGTCTTGGTAAGTATCGCAATGGTAAGAGTACTGCTATCCCAGGTCACAATCTGATGGCTGCTGCTCTTGGTGTATTCATCCTCTGGTTCGGATGGTTCGGATTCAACCCTGGTTCTCAGCTCGCTGCTTCTGGTGAGGTTAACCGTGTTGCTATCAGTCACGTATTCCTGACAACCAACTTGGCTGCAGTCTGCGGTGGTTTGGGTACCATGTTCACATCTTGGATCAAGTATGGCAAGCCATCATTCTCATTGACATTGAATGGTATCTTGGCTGGTTTGGTAGCCATTACTGCTGGTTGCGATTTGGTTAGTCCATTGGGTTCTGCCATCATCGGTCTCTTGGCAGGTATAATCTTGGTATTCTCTATCGAGTTCATTGATACCAAGCTTCATATTGATGATCCTGTTGGTGCAAGTTCTGTACATGGTGTATGCGGTATCTTCGGTACCTTGATGACCGGTCTTTTCGCCCTCGACGGTGGTGCCTTCTATGGTGGTGGCTTCGGATTCTTCGGTGCTCAGTGCTTCGGCATTCTCTGCATCGACCTTTGGGCAGCCGTAACAGGTATTATCCTCTTCTGGGGTATCAAGAAGATTGCTGGTCTCCGTGTTGACAAGAGAATTGAGGAAGAAGGTCTCGATATCTATGAGCATGGTGAGAGTTGCTACAACTAAAGATGCTTTCATATAGCGAGCGAGAGAGATTTTTCAGCAGAAGTTTTGGCGAGCAGAGTTATAATTAGTACCTTTGAACAAGGTACGCTGCATCTCAACAATATAAATAAATCGCGATTTATTTTGTATTGTCTTCGATTTGCAGTACCTTTGCTGCCGAAACTTTTAAAAACAAAAATGTATCACATAAAAATAAGAGAATATGAAGAAGATTTTTGATATAAAGAAAATGGGTGCCATTGCACTTGGTTTGGTTGCTTTTGCTCCTGCTGCTTCTGCGCAGGATGAGGTGGAAACAACAATCGCTGCAGATGTTGTAAACCAGTATATCTGGCGTGGTCAGGATCTCGGTAACGTATCTCTCCAGCCAACACTTGGTATTGGCTATAAAGGTTTCTCATTGACAGGTTGGGGTAGTGTGGGCCTTTCTAAATGGGATGATACCAAGGAATTCGACCTGACTGCTGCCTATACAACAGGAGGCTTTACCATTGGAATTACCGACTACTGGTTTAATTCTGGTGATGGTCGCTACTTCGAGTACGATTCTCATAAGACAGCACATGTTTTTGAAGCCAATATTGGTTACGACTTCGGTCCTGTAGCCTTGAACTGGTATACCAACTTTGCGGGAGCAGATGGTCTTAACAAGGATGGTGACCGTGCTTATTCTTCATATGTTGAGGCTACAGCCCCATTCAAGTTGGGCGGTTGTGATTGGGCAGCAAGTATAGGCGCAGTTCCATTTGCTACATCTTTCTATGGTGATGCCAATGGTTTTGCAGTTACCAATGTTTCACTGAAAGCTACCAAGGATTTGAAGATTACAGATTCTTTCTCTGTTCCAGTCTTCGCTCAGGTAGCTGCTAACCCTAGCACCGAAAAAGCTTACCTGGTAGTAGGTTTTACCTTGCAGCCATAATAGGCTCTTAGGTTTTACGATATAATCTTACGTTGGTAGGTTTAAGTTTTTATTTTTTTATTTTAAATGCCGATAGTTCCACCAAAGAGCTATCGGCATTTTTTTTGTATGATATGGGGGTAAGAAACTGTGTATAATGCTCTGGATACTTTGTTGCATATCTATTAGCGTATAATATGCCCTGGATACGCTTTATTTATCTTAAAAATGATTGTATTTTACAGATTGTAATTAAATAGTATATTTTTCTTTTCAGTTTATCATATGTTTCAACCTAATATGCGTTAATATGTTATTGTTGTGATAAAGTAAAGACAAAATGCTACTATTCTTTTCTTTATTCTAACAAAAAGTTGTAATTTTGCACCCGAAACATAGCAAAAAGTAATTTTAAGCATTGTTTTTGCTTGGTTTGCTCCTAAAAGAATGGATTGGACTTGCCAAGGTGAATAAGAGAGAACAAGAGTTAAAAATAACCGTAAAAGAAAGGAAAAGATTTATGTGTGGAATCGTATCTATCTTTAATATTCAGGAGCAGACTCCTGAATTGCGACAGCAAGCGCTTCGTATGAGCCAGAAGATTCGCCATCGCGGACCAGACTGGAGTGGAATCTACTGTGGTGGTTCTGCTATCCTGGCACATGAGCGTCTGAGTATTGTTGACCCTGAAAGTGGTCGCCAACCTTTGTTTGCACCAGACAAGAAACAGGTGCTTGCCGTAAACGGTGAGATTTATAATCATCAGGATATCCGTGCCCGTTTTGCCGGAAAGTACCAGTATCAGACTGGTTCCGACTGCGAGGTGATTCTTTCTCTCTATCGTGAGATGCGAGCAGATTCCAACTTTGATTCCTTAATATATAAAGGTGAGGATGCGCTCCACGCCCGTATCTCCAAGATGCTTGAAGAGCTGAACGGTATCTTTGCCTTCGCACTTTACGATGCCGAACGTGATGAGTTTCTCATCGCCCGCGACCCTATTGGTGTTATTCCTCTTTATATTGGTTATGATAAGGATGGAAAAGTGCTGGTGGCAAGTGAATTGAAGGCTCTGGAAGGTCAGTGCGACCACTACGAGCCATTCCTCCCAGGTCATTATTATTATAGCAAGAACCCTGGCATGAAGCGATACTATACACGCGATTGGTTTGAGTATGCTGCCATGCAGAAAAAATATCAGATTGATGATGCCAAGAAGGCTGAAGAACAGCTGAAGGATGCTGAACCTCAGGAGAAAGCGGCAGTGAAAGAGATTCATGATGCTTTGGAGGCTTCTGTCAAACGTCAGTTGATGAGTGATGTTCCTTATGGTGTTCTTCTCAGTGGTGGTCTTGATTCTTCTGTCATTTCAGCCGTAGCCGAGAAATATTCTTCTACCCGTGTGGAAAATGGGGGAGAGACCAAGGCTTATTGGCCACGTCTGCACTCCTTCGCTGTTGGTTTGAAGGGTGCGCCTGATCTGGCAAAGGCACGTTTGGTTGCCGAACACATCGGAACTGTGCATCACGAAATCAACTATACCATTCAGGAAGGTCTGGATGCTATCCGTGATGTCATTTATTTTATCGAAACCTACGATGTGACCACCGTCCGTGCATCTACCCCGATGTATCTGCTGGCGAGAGTGATCCGCAGCATGGGTATCAAGATGGTGCTTTCCGGTGAGGGAGCCGACGAGGTATTCGGAGGTTATCTCTACTTCCATAAAGCACCGGATGCCAAGGCATTCCATGAGGAAACCGTACGAAAGTTGGGTAAACTCTATCTCTACGATTGTTTGAGAGCCAACAAGAGTTTGGCTGCATGGGGCATCGAGGGCCGTGTGCCTTTCCTCGACAAGGAGTTCCTGGATGTAGCGATGGGTATGAACCCGGTTTTGAAGATGTGCCCGGATAAGACCATCGAGAAAAAGGTGGTTCGTGAGGCATTTGCCGATTTGCTTCCAGAAGAAGTGGCATGGCGACAGAAGGAGCAGTTCTCCGATGGTGTGGGCTATTCATGGATTGATACCCTGAAGCAGATTACCGCATCTGCCGTCAGCGATGAGCAGATGGCGCATGCTGCTGAGCGATTCCCTATCAACCCTCCACAGAATAAGGAGGAGTATTATTATCGTTCTATCTTCGCCGAGCATTTCCCAAGCGACAGCGCTGCCAAGAGCGTACCTAGTGTGCCTAGCGTAGCATGTTCTACAGCTGAAGCCCTTGCCTGGGATGCCTCATTCAAGAACCAGAACGACCCTAGCGGCAGAGCCGTGGCGGGAGTTCACGAACAGGCGTATAAATAAGTGAAGAGTGAAGAATCACTTTGCACATCATATTTAAGTAATAAAAATAGTTAGAAATAACCGATATAAAACGAACAAGAAATGGAAAAAGGATTGTACAGTTCAGCCTATGAGCACGATGCGTGTGGCGTAGGTATGGTGGTGAATATCCACGGTAACAAGAGTCATGAGCTGGTCGATAACGCCTTGAAGGTACTCGAAAACATGCGCCATCGTGGTGCAGAGGGTGCAGATAACAAGACGGGCGACGGTGCCGGTATCATGCTCCAGATTCCACATGAGTTTATTCTTCTTCAGGGTATCCCTGTGCCTGAGAAGGGAAAATACGGAACGGGTCTCGTCTTCTTGCCTAAGGATGAGAAGAAACAGCAGGACATCCTCTCTATCATGATCGAGGAAATTGAGCGCGAGGGATTGCAGCTGATGCACCTCCGCAATGTGCCTACCAACCCTGACTGTCTGGGTGAGGCTGCATTGAGCAACGAACCTGCCATCAAACAGGTGTTCATTACAGGCGTTACAGATGATAAGGTGCCTGTCTTTGAGCGCACCCTCTATCTCATCCGTAAGCGCATCGAGAAACGAATCAGCGATCCTGATTTCTATATCTGTTCGTTGTCTAATTCGAACATCGTATATAAGGGTATGTTGAGCAGCCTCCAGTTGCGTCAGTACTATCCTGACTTGACTAATAATTATTTCACAAGCGGTTTGGCATTGGTTCACTCCCGCTTCTCTACCAACACCTTCCCAACATGGAGTCTGGCTCAGCCATTCCGTCTCCTTGCCCACAATGGTGAGATTAACACCATCCGTGGTAACCGTGCCTGGATGAAGGCTCGTGAGAGTGTGTTGAGCAGCGAGGCTTTGGGCGATATCCGTGAGATTTCTCCTATCGTTCAGCCTGATATGAGTGACTCTGCCAGCCTCGACAATGTATTTGAGTTCTTCGTGATGAGCGGTCTGTCATTGCCTCATGCCATGGCTGTGATGGTGCCTGAGAGCTTCAACGACAAGAACCCTATCTCTGAGGATCTGAAGGCATTCTATGAGTACCACTCTATCCTGATGGAGCCATGGGATGGTCCTGCCGCCCTGCTCTTCAGCGATGGCCGTTATGCCGGTGGTATGCTCGATAGAAATGGTCTGCGTCCTGCCCGCTATACCATCACCAAGAACGATATGATGGTAGTCGCATCTGAGGTAGGTGTGATGGATTTCGACCCAACCGAGATTGCCGAGAAGGGTCGTCTACAGCCTGGTAAGATCCTCTTGATTGATACCCAGGAAGGCAAAATCTATTATGATGGTGAAATCAAGGAGCGTCTGGCTGCCCAGCATCCATATCGCCAGTGGTTGAACACCAACCGTATTGAACTGGAGAAACTTCGCAGTGGTCGTAAGGTGGAAAATGGTGTGGACAACCTCACTCGCAAGGAATTGGAATTCGGTTTTGGCGAGGAAGATATCGACGGTACTATCATCCCAATGGCTACCAAGGGTCAGGAACCTACTGCTTCTATGGGTAATGATACTCCGCTTGCTGTGCTTTCCGACCAGCCACAGATCTTCTTCAACTACTTCCGTCAGCAGTTTGCTCAGGTTACCAACCCTGCTATCGACTCTATCCGTGAGAACCTCGTGATGAGTCTTACCGAATATATAGGTCGTGTAGGTTCCGGCATTCTGAACCCAGACGAGAGCAACTGCAAGATGGTTCGTCTGCCACATCCTATCCTGACCAATACTCAGCTGGATATCCTTCAAAATATCCGCTACAAGGGATTTAATACAGTAAAACTCCACATGCTCTTCGAAACCGCCAAGGGCGAAGAAGGACTGCATGAGGCTCTGGATGAGCTCTGCAAGCAGGCAGCACAGAGCGTGGATGATGGTTACAACTACATCATCTTGAGCGACCGTGGCGTGGATGAAACTCATGCCGCCATTCCATCTCTGCTCGCCGTGAGTGCCGTACATCATTATCTGATTGATGCCGGCAAGCGTGTGCAGACTGCCCTCATCGTAGAGAGCGGTGAGATTCGTGAGGTAATGCATGCAGCCCTCCTGTTGGGTTACGGTGCATCAGCCCTCTGTCCATACTTGACATACGCCATCCTCGACGACCTTGTAAAGAAGGGAAAGATTCAGGAGGATTACCATACAGCCGAGCAGAACTACATCAAGGCTGTGAAGAAGGGCTTGTTCAAAATTATGGCTAAGATGGGTATTTCTACCATCCGAAGCTATCGTGGAGCCAAGATCTTCGAGAGCATCGGTTTGAGCGAGAGCCTCCTGAAGAGCTACTTCGGAACAGAGGTGAGCACCATCGGCGGTATCGGACTCGAGACCATCGCCCGTGATGCCATCCGCCTGCACGACAAGGCATTCGAGACCAAGAAGCTCGAGTTCCTGCCAAGTATGGGACAGTTCCACTACCGCAAGGACGGTATCAAGCACGCTTGGAACCCAGAGACCATCGCCACCCTGCAGCTCGCAACCCGCAAGGGCGATTATGATCTCTTCAAGAAATATACACATCTCGTTGACGATAAGCAGGAGCCTATCTTCATCCGCGACTTCTTCACCTTCCGCAAGAATCCTATCTCTATAGATAAGGTGGAGCCGGTAGAGGAAATCGTGAAGCACTTCGTTACCGGTGCGATGAGTTTCGGTGCCCTCTCCAAAGAGGCTCACGAGGCAATGGCACTCGCCATGAACGCCCTCGGTGCCCGAAGCAATACCGGTGAAGGTGGTGAGGATAACGAGCGATTCCATTCTACACAGGATGGCATCAGCCTCTCAAGCAAAACTAAGCAGGTGGCTTCCGGTCGATTCGGTGTGACTACAGAATATTTGGTAAATGCAGAGGAAATCCAGATCAAGGTGGCACAGGGTGCTAAACCGGGTGAGGGTGGTCAGTTGCCTGGCTTCAAGGTTAACGAGGTCATCGCCAAGACCCGTCACTCTATCCCTGGCATCAGCTTGATTTCTCCTCCACCTCATCACGATATCTACAGTATCGAGGATTTGGCTCAGCTCATCTTCGACCTCAAGAACGTAAACCCTAAGGCGGCTATCTCTGTGAAGTTGGTTGCTGAGAGTGGTGTGGGTACCATCGCTGCCGGTGTGGCTAAGGCAAAGGCCGACCTCATCGTTATCTCTGGTGCTGAGGGCGGTACAGGTGCCAGCCCTGCATCAAGTATGCGTTTCGCTGGTATCTCTCCTGAAATCGGACTTTCTGAAACCCAGCAGACACTGGTGAAGAACGGTCTTCGTGGTCAGGTTCGCCTGCAGGTAGATGGTCAGTTGAAGAGCGGTCGTGACATCATTCTGATGGCTTTGCTCGGTGCTGAGGAATTCAGTTTCGGTACTGCCGCCCTCATCGTATTGGGTTGTGTCATGATGCGTAAGTGTAACCTGAATACCTGTCCTATGGGTGTTGCCACACAGGATCCTAAGCTCCGTGCGCACTTCCGTGGCAGCTACAAGTATCTTATCAACTACTTCCGCTTCCTCGCTGAGGAGGTTCGTGAGTATCTGGCAGAGATGGGTTACACCTCATTGAACGATATCATCGGTCATACCGAGCTCATCATCCGCAAGAAGGATGAGGAGATTGTTCCTACCGAGGGTTCGGATGCCGTAGAGCCAGAGGTGGCCAAGAGCATCAAGGAGAAGGCCGACTTGCTCGATTTCTCTCGTCTCTTGCATCGTGAGACAGGTCATTGCTCGCTCTATCATACTACCGAGCAGATTCATGACCTCGACAATGTACTCGATCAGCAGTTGATTCGTGGTGCACAGCGTGCCATCGAGAACCAGGAAGAGGTGAACCTCGATTTTGCCATCAAGAATACCGATCGTGCTGCCGGTGTGATGCTGAGCGGTATGATTGCCGAGAAATATGGTGAGGCTGGTCTTCCTGACAAGACCGTGAACGTGAAGTTCAAGGGTTCTGCAGGTCAGAGCTTCGGTGCCTTTCTGGTTAAGGGAGTGGATTTCAAACTCGAAGGTGAGACCAATGACTATTTCGCCAAGGGACTTTCAGGAGGTCGTGTTTCCATCCTTCCTCCTATCCGCAGCAACTTCTCTGCTGAGGATAACATCATCGCCGGTAACACCGGTCTGTATGGTGCCACAAGCGGTGAGTTGTATATCAATGGTAAGGTAGGCGAGCGCTTCGGTGTTCGTAACTCCGGTGCCATCGCCGTGATTGAGGGTGCTGGCGACCACTGCTGCGAGTATATGACGGGCGGTAGAGTAGTAGTGCTCGGTGAAACTGGCCGTAACTTCGCCGCTGGTATGAGTGGTGGTGTTGCCTACGTATGGGATAAGAACCACAACTTCGATTACTTCTGTAACATGGATATGGTGGAGATCAACCTCGTGGAGGACAGCACCTATCGCAAGGAGTTGCATGAGCTGATCCGTCAGCATTATCTCTACACTGGCAGTAAGCTTGCCCGTACCATGCTCGACGACTGGAACCACTACGTAGAGGATTTCATCCAGGTAGTGCCAATCGAGTACAAGCGAGTTCTCCAGGAGGAGCAGGTAAAGAAGTTGCAGCAGAAGATTGCGGATATGCAGCGAGATTACTAATTTTAAAATTAGAAAAAAGATGGGAAATCCAAAAGCATTTTTGACTATACCTCGCAAGGAAGCAGGTTATAGACCAATTCACGATAGAATCCTCGACTTCAGCGAGGTAGAACAGACATTGAATAGCAACGACCGCCGACAGCAGGCTTCACGTTGCATGGATTGTGGTGTGCCTTTCTGTCACTGGGCTTGTCCGCTGGGCAACAAGGCACCGGAGTGGAATGATGCCCTCTACAAGGGCGACTGGGAGCAGGCTTACCGCCTCCTAAATTCCACCAACGACTTCCCTGAGTTCACAGGACGCATCTGTCCTGCACTCTGCGAGAAGGCGTGTGTATTGAATCTCATGGATCATGAGCCAACCACCAACCGTGAGGATGAGTGTGCCATCGTGGAGCACGCCTTCTCTGAGGATTATGTACATGTTGAGATTCCTGAGCGTAATGGCAAGACGGTGGCTGTCATCGGTGCCGGTCCTGCGGGATTGGTAGCTGCCAACCAGTTGAACCATAAGGGCTATAAGGTAACTGTATTCGAGGCACGTGAGAATGCCGGTGGTCTGTTGCGTTATGGTATTCCAAACTTCAAGCTCAACAAGAGCATCATCGACCGCCGTCTCCGTCTTCTCGAAGAGGAGGGTATTGAATTCAGATACAACCAGCATATTGACGTTACCAAGTTGCCAGAAGGCTTCGATGCCTATGTGGTATCTACCGGTACGCCAACGGCACGCGACCTGAAAATTCCTGGAAGAGAATTGAAGGGCGTTTATTTCGCCCTCGAGCTGCTTTCTCAGCAGAACCGTATCCTCGCCGGTATGGAGTTCTCTAAGGACGAACTGGTTAACTGCAAGGGCAAGGATGTATTGGTAATCGGTGGTGGTGATACGGGTTCCGACTGTATCGGAACTGCTCATCGTCAGGGTTGCAAGAGCGTAACCCAGATAGAAATCATGCCGAAGCCTGTAGAAGGCCCTGAGGATCCTAAGAATCCTTGGCCAAACTGGCCTCGCACCCTGAAGACCACTTCAAGTCATGAGGAAGGCTGTACTCGCCGCTGGAACATCAACTCTCTGGAGTTCCTCGGAAAGAATGGCAAGTTGACAGGCGTGAAGGTTCAGCCTATTGATTGGAAACCAAACCCTGAGGGTGGCCGTCCGTTGATGGTAGAGGCTGGTGAGCCAGAAATAATCAAGGCTGAGGCTGTATTCCTGGCAATGGGCTTCTTGAAGCCACAGCAGCCTGAATTTGCCGAGAATGTATTCGTGGCAGGCGATGCAGCAAGCGGTGCCTCTCTGGTAGTACGCGCCATGGCAAGCGGCAGAAAAATAGCTGCCCAGGTAGATAAGTTCCTGAACAAATAAATCGGTTATTTTTAACTATAAGTGTAGGGAGGTTGACCTCAGTGATGAGGTTTTCCTCCCTTTTTCTTTCCTCCCTCTCCTTTGTCTTCTGAGCACAATGAAAAAGAAATTATCAGCTGTTCTCTTGGCGTTGGCAGCCTCTATGCCAATGACTGCACAGAATCTTGTAAAGGGAAATTATGGTTATCTCTATTGTCATATGAGCGATAAGGGGGAGTGGACAGCCTACGCTATTTCCCGTGATGGTTACAACTATCAGGACATCAATGGCGGCAACCCTATCTTCAATCCAGAAGAGCACGCCCGCATTAAAGGCGGAATCCGTGATTCCTACATCACCCGTATGCATAATGGTAAAGGATACATCATGGTTACCACCGATATGTGCGTGCGCAAGAGTCACAAATGGGACAACTATGGTATCGATCTCCTGAAGAGCGATGGTCTCTACCACATGCTCATCAAGAAAGAGGGTGGAAAGAGTGGTAAAAACTATTGAAATGGAATCAAGAATTAAAAAATATAGAAAAATAAGTGGATTTATTGTTAAGTGCATAGCTGGATAGAATGTTTAGGGGGATGCTTGTGTAGGTTTAGATAAGATAAAAAATATGTTATTGCGCGCGTACATTATGATAAAGAAGGAAAATTCGTATGCATGTCTCTCTATTCTACATGCTCCTAGTTAAATCTATCACAGGTGTATTTCCTAATTTGAAATGTAGTTTTTATTTAGTCCTTTAAAATAGGCAGAAATAGCTTCTAAAACGGGTTTATTTGTTTATAGATGTTAAAATACGGCTAAAATCTCAACTTTTTTGCGAAAAGATTTGGTGGAATGAAAAATAGTTAGTACTTTTGCACTCGCTTTTGAGAAATACACTTTCTCTTAGCGATTAAAGAAAGAGTTCTTTGAAAGATTTTACATAAACAGACAAGTAGTACAAGAAGCGGTTTTGGATTACACTCTATTATATAGGGAGTATAAAGAAACTGGGTAAAAGAAACGAACCGTCAAGCAATTGACAAGTCAGGTTTACTAAGCTT
>JAJWOH010000068.1:0-18238 GCA_021635485.1 Segatella copri
TATCCGGCACTTTACTTCATTTTTTTGCACGAACGCCCTAATTTTTGTAGCAGCCCCAAAGTTAATTATCCATAATTATAAATACATTTATTATAAGAGTATTTATATTTTTTGTAACTTTGCGCCATCACTTATAAAAAATTGATTATGGATATACCCTTTATTTATGGAAGACTCGCTGAAAAAGAGAGTTTTATCGACAGAGTAGAAGACCGAAGGGAACTGAAGAATTTCCTTCGCCACGGCATCAACGTCATCTTGGTATCTCCAAGAAGATGGGGAAAATCTTCGCTTGTCAGAACCTCTATGGAAGAATTAATGCAGGAAGAATCCAAGACAAAGGTTTGCTTTATGGATGCCTCCAAGATTCATACGGAGGAGGAATTCTACAACAAATTTGCCTCCATCGTGATACAAGGAGTTTCTTCCACATTGGAACAGAAATTATCTGACTTGGTGAAATTTATCAATCGTTTTACCCCAAGCATCACGATAGCTTCCGACCCAATGAATAGTGTAGAGGTCAACCTAAAGGTGAATCCTGTAAAGGAAAGTCCTGAAAACATTCTGCAACTCCCCGAAAGGATAGCCGAGGCTAAAGGCATCAAGATTATCGTCTGCATCGATGAGTTTCAGCAACTCGCCAACCTGCCAAAATGGAAGAACCTTGAAGCTATGCTGAGGGCTGAATGGCAGTTGCAGCACCATACCACCTACTGTCTCTACGGCAGCAAGATGCACATGATGAAAGATATTTTCAACAAGGCGAACAGTCCTTTCTTTAAGTTCGGACAACTGATGAACCTGAAGAGAATAGCCAAGGAATATTGGATTCCATACATCATAAGTAATTTTAAGAAGACAGGAAAAACTATCTCTGAGAGCCAAGCAGAATGTCTATGCGAAAGAGTGAAATATAACTCTTGGTACGTACAGCAATATTGCTTCTTCCTATGGTCACACACAGACAAAGAGGTGACGCAAGAACTCCTCGACAACCAGCTCCAACTGGTTTTGGACACCAACGAAGACTTGTTCTTGACAGAGATGGACGAGCTCACTCCCACCCAAATCGGCATGTTGAAAGCCATCGCTTCTGGCGAAAAGCACTTCAATGCCAAGGATGTCGTAGAGACGTATGGTCTGGGACAGCCACAGAGCATCACACGTAACAAAAAAGTATTAGTAGAGAAAGATCTCGTTGAGAAACATCTTCAAGATTTCTCATTCGTCGATCCTGTCTTCGAGCTTTGGCTGAAGAGAGAATACAACATTTTACCATAATGGGAATAAAAACAGCCAATAATCGCATTTTCGAGGAAAGAGATGAGGTAAACATCTCTTTCCTCGAAAATGTTATCAATTACTCCAAATGTCATAGCAGAACTTCAAGGATTTACTTCCTCCATTTAACTGATAGCAAAAGTTATCCTCACCATGTTTTAACACTTTTACCAAAGAGGAGTCTTCTAAAATAATCCTTCGGAAAATGCTATAAGACCTAAAATTCTTACAGTCTGTCTCAGATTGCTGTATGACAAACACATACCTATTTAGAGGATACTTTCTTATAATGTCCACCATTCTCATTGCTAACTTCTCCGTAAAATCTGATTTTACATTAGAGAAGAAATACGAGAAATTGATAATAAACAGAGATGATACTTGAGACTCTTTATCCCAATATTCATCTGTCAATTCATTAAAAGAAGTAACAAACTCTGTATTCATTTTGTCAAATGCCTGCTCTTGCAGAAACTTTTGTCCAAGTTTCTGCATCGCAACGGAAATATCCACACCTACATAATCAATCTGCTCAATATTTGAAAACTCATTCATAAATGCAGATATGCATGTTGATGGTCCACAACCTATATCAATGTAATGCACCCTACCCTTACACCCATCTAGTTCATTTTGCAGAAATGTTCTGTAAGAATTCAGAATAGCCTTTAAACTACAATAGTGTTGTCGCATAATATAATAGCCATACAATAACACTTGCTGTTGAGGAGACACAACTGTCAATTCATTTTGTATATCTGAAAATAGGGACAATTGATTTGAAAAATCTATTCTTCCATATCCAATAAGGTTCATATTCACCTCCATTTTGTTCCCAAAGATATAATTAGGCCATTCCGTATTTGATGCCTGCTTTATAGGAGCAACAACTAATTTATTAAAAGCCTTTTCAAACTTATCATCAACAGTATATACAAAAGTGTCAAAGGTTGCATTATCAACAACTTCCCTCTTAGAGACAGAGAATTCACCTTTAACATACTTATTCACATCAATTTCAAAAAAGCTTTGTATGCTCTTACAATATTCTATCAGCTTATAGAAAGTTATATCTTGAGCCAACAAACGCTCATACCCTACCAGAACAAGGTTTTTCTTTGCTCTAGTCATTGCAACATTCAGTTTTCTGTCTATTATTGCGCCATCGTTCTCATCATAATACTCATTGCTTGTCAAGAACGCCAACTGATAATGCTTCTTTGCAGTAAAGCCATATATAATAAGATCACGCTGACTACCTTGATAGCGTTCTACCGTATCAATAGTTATATCATGCAAACAATCAATACCATGTTGTGTACTCATATTATCAATCATGTTTCTGACTGTAGATATTTGGTTTCTATAAGGCACAATAACACCTATAGACTTATTTATATCAAAATGATTTTTCATCATTAAATAAGCCTGCACAACTGTTGCTGCAATCAACTTAGCCTCTTCACCATTAACTTTATCTGACTCTTTAGGGTCTAAGGAAGGAGTACATGACAAGAAAGATACCCTACGAGTAGTCAATAAGTCCTCAATACCATTCTTACCCGCCCCGACTGATGGAGTTTGTTCTTTTTGGTGTTCTACAGGAACTACTTTCAAAGAGTTCTGATAGAATGTATAATTAGGGAACTTAGCAATTTCAGGATGCATTCTTCCTTGATGCGTAAGGACATGACAATATTGCTTATTGTTCTTTCCCAACAGCTTTTCAAAACGTTCAAACAACGACAATCTGCAATTCTCTAATTCAATCTTATTAAGCATAGGATCATTAACCATAGACTCTTGTGGTTCTTGTTGTACAACTGCAGGTAACTGTTTTTCATCACCTATGAGAACGAACTTAGCTATTGCATTTTCTGCTCCATGCTTGGCACTTAATAATCCTAACACAAAAGGTTCCAAAATCTGCGACGCTTCATCTATAATAGCAAGGTCGAATTTCTTAAGATTAAAGATTTCTATCTTGCTAATAAATGCAGTTGTCGTACCACAGAATATTTTTGTATCTACAATTAACGTTCTCAGATCACTAAGTTTAATGTTGTCAAGGCTCGCCATTTTATCATCCAACAGATACTTTCTATATTCAGGACTACATCCATGGTTGCTACCTAAACGTAAGAAGTTCAGATTATTCTCTACCAACTTACTACAAATTTCATCAACAGCTCTATTGGTGTATGCCATTAAAAGTATGGATACATTGGGGTCTGTCAAATGTTCCTTTAAAACATTCAACATACCATAAGATGTTTTTCCTGTGCCAGGAGGACCAACTATAAGATATAAGTCCTTTGCTTGCTTTGCATGCAGCACTAATTCATTAAATTCTTGAGAACCATAATTACCACTCAACGTTACTGATTCATCTACACTTGGCTTTCTTTGCCCCAAAATCAAATCCTTACGGTCTTGATTTGCTGACAAAAAAGCATGCATTCCTTTATATAAAGAGGAATAAGACGACTCCATAAAATCATGTTCTATAGCCCATACTGTTTTATCTTTATTTTCATTCTCCTTATATGTAAATACATTCTGATGTTGAGAATTTCTAAGCTCTACCTCTACATACTGTAACGTTATCTGAATAATCGTTCCTCTAAAAACAATATCAGATGTAACTTTAGGTTCTTCACTTTCAAGATATGGATAAAATACGACAATATCCCCCATACGGAAATTAGAAACATCCAAATCTTCATCTTTATCAAAGAAGAACTTTACTTTTTCAACTTCTGAATTTGGTGACAACGGCTCCATTTTTAGCTTCGTATAAATATTGCCAGCATCTTTTCTCTCTTGCAATGAGCTATTCCACAAAGTAGCAAATCCCGATTCTTCTTTTGTCTTATTTCCTATTTTTGACAACATATGTTCGGTTGCAACAAACTGCATATACCTATAATAATATGCCTTTTCCAATTCAGACGCCTTATCCAAGGGAGCCAAAACTTTTTCAATTTTATCCTTACCCCACTTTAGATACGTTTTATCCTTTACATTTGGGAAAATAGCATCTGCACTTAATTTCTCCAAATCATTAAAACCATTTTTTGCATAACGTTTTTCTGCCCACACAATCAAATTCCTGATTTTGAGAGCCTTAAATAGCAACACTGGAGCAGACCCTAATCCAAGCAAGCCTTTAGCATATTTTGAATAAAACAACCATGAAGCCAACTTATCATAGCTCATTTTCTTATAAGAATAATGAAATATAGCTCGATAAAGGAGCAACTGTACATAATGCTTTTGGAGGTGTTTTGCCGTATTAGCATCACCAGACCATGCACTTTTACCACTTTTTTGCTCTATAATCGTATCAAGATTTAAACCAATAAAGTCCAAACGACCTTGCAATCCCAATAGGCCACAAAAATAAGATGGCTCCAAAATAAGTTCGTCCACATTAATTTTGCTTCCATCTTTCTTATGAATGTATTCACCATCCAATACCTCTTCTATAATTCTTTTTTGGTTCTGCGCCTCTATATGAAATGTTACCAATGGATCCTTACAACAAGCAAAAGCCAACGCATTTTTCTTGAAAAAACTCTTCAAACTTTCCTCATATGTCATTTTCTTTTTGTATGAAGCTTCATCTAACAACTGACCAGCAAAGTTACCCAAAAGTATAGATGATGTAGAAACCATTGGCTCAATCTTCTTTATAAGATTCATCTTATAAGAATCACCATATTCCTCAAAACAATTCGCTATTGTTGTTACATTCACAAGATAATCTGGCTCTACAATTATAAGCTCTGGATATAAAATTCCATTCTCTATCCTTGGTTTTACCAAGTTTAGAATCTCACCTTTTTCTATAATCAGACCTATATATGACCAGCTTTCATTAAGTTTCCTATTCGAGTATTGTGTCTGGTTAAACTCCTTGGAAGTCACATAATCCACTTTTACATTCTCTCCATTGTCATCCCTTGTCACATATAGATACGTAGCATCCCACTCATTGACAACGCAACGAATGCAATCTACGACTTTTCCAATACTATCCTTAAGTCGCTCTATAAAATCCTTTGTTTTTAAAACAGGGAACTGTGAAGACAAACTCAAAGGAATTTGTCTGCCATCATAAATACAGCTAATAAATGTACAAACAGCTCTCAAATCCTCCCCAAAGAGACAAGCAAGTTCATTATTTTTTATTTCATCTATCTTTCTTAGACGAACACGTACATCATTAATAGCATGCGTAAGATTTTGGTATTTAACATTTTCATATATCTTATACTCACGAATAAGATACTGTATTTTTGAAAACAAGCCCGTAAATTTCAAGCTTATACCTTTTATCTTTTGATTGACAGCATTGTTTAAGACTCTATCCAATATTGCATATTTGTCCCTTATAGACAACGTTGCTGGAATCGCTTCCAATTCTTCAAAAAACTCAAAAACAGTTTCTGCAGGAGATAGACTTTTCTGCACATCAACGCCTTTCAAATCCACCTCCAACATACTTACCACTTTATTCACATCAAAATTTTCTTCGGAAAAAGACTGTAAGCATGAATCTAAATACGTATCGAGTTTATCAACAGACAAAACATGTAGCCAATTCTTTTCTGCATCCACATCCGAAGGCAACAAGTTAGTACCCTTTTGAAAAACGACACAAACTTTCACTTTTTTCCTAGGCAAAATCTTTCCAAACCATTTTTCACCCTGTTCCTTGTATATATGCGCCTGCTTATAAGGATTAATAGCACCAAGACCACCTTCAATAATTTTACCATCAGATGTTGTCCAAACTTCCTTTTTGGAAGGAGTTATTTCGGAAAAATAGTCTTTAAAAATAAACAGTCGAATTTCTTTTGATGTAATAAGTACAGCATTAGACCGTAAGCCCCCAAATGTGTAATTTCCTAAAAGGAGGTAGGAAACATGCACTTTACTTAATACAAGCAACAACTCATCAAACATGAATTCCTCATATTTGTGGTCAAACTCTCCATATTTATAGATTACTGGTTTCATATAATATTGTTAATTATTTATTTTCCTGTTATTGTTTCTGCCTTTGGGTTACTCAAATGACATTGATAATTTGCTTTTGCAGCTGCTTTACTTGAATTTGCATAGCAATATTCACATAAATGTACACAAGTATTATATTGTCCAATATCCTTAGCATTTATGCAACCACAAAACTTCCGCTGCCCACTATCCTTATTACAGCCATGCGTAGCATACATATTGTTTGGCAACAGTATTGCATCTTTAGGAAGTTCTTCCGTATCACCAAACAAATTGGGTATCGGCATTGGTAAGATTTTCACTTTTAAGAAATCCATAAGTACCTTATCTTGATACGCCAACCTTATAATAAGTTCATCATCTATACAATGATTATGGATTACTCCTTCCAAATCTATTTCTTCCGCACAAGTTGCCAACTCATAGTTCCATCCTTGCATTTCATTAAGCTTAACTAATTCTTGCGCAAAATATACCATATCTCCCTTTGTCCATTCTTTATACCTCACATGGTTGTCTTCTAAGTTTCTTTTAACCTTACCATAAATTCCTATATCAGCAAAACTAAAGACTAATTTTTCTGTATACCCCTTTAGCTGGTCCCCAATATTTTTTATCCTTGAAAGAAGAACTGAAATGTCTATATCTTCAGTTAACATCAAAGGATCAAAGCGCCAAATCACATGACCTTTTCCTAACTTTTCAACTAAAGTTTTAAACGTTTCTATTCTGCTACTCAACTTAGGTACTCCTATTTCAAGTCTATCGTTTTCATAATCATTCAAAGTATATTGTATATAGCAACCTATCTTCTTTTCCTCAAGCCTATCAAGATAAGAAAGAAGAGGTTTAGGATTTTTAGACCAAAACACGATAAAGCGAGTATTCAGAAAAGAGACATAGCTTCGCACACCATTAAATGGATTCGTCCAAGCGCAATAGCCATTGTCAAGCCTATCGAAAAACCAGTCAGAATAGAATGCAGGTATGTCCGTACTTCTACTAGCAGATACTATTTGGGGTGTCTGCATCATAACCATCTCCCCATTCTCACGAGGCAATAGTGTTGGATTCCATTTTCCATTTTTCTTAATCAACTCCATATACTTTCTATTTAGGCTTCAAAGATACAGTTATTTTTTTGATAATCAAAAAAAATAATTACTTTTTTTTATTTTATCAACAAATTCAATGAAAAACCTCTATAATCAACAAAAAACGCTTATTTTGCAAATTTTTCCCCCAAAAAATTTGGTGATACGGAAATAAAGTCCTATCTTTGCATTCGGATTATACACAAAAGGATAAACAAGAGACATAAATACAGATATAGGATTCCGGTGCTCCACTGGCACTGGAATTCTTTATTTTTTATGCTACTTGCCAACCGATTATTAATAACATTAAAACAACAAGAAAATTATGGCTTACATGTCACAAGAAGGCTACGACAAACTCGTAGCTGAGCTGAAACAGCTCGTATCTGTAGAGCGCCCTAAGGCATCAGCCGCAATTGCTGAAGCCCGCGACAAGGGTGATTTAAGTGAGAATTCTGAGTATGATGCCGCTAAAGAGGCACAGGCTCATCTGGAAGATAAGATCAATCGCCTGAAGCTCACCATTGCCGAGGCCAAAATTATCGATACCAAGCAGCTCAGCACCGACAGCGTGCAGATTATGTCGAAGGTAGAGATGACCAACATGGCTAACAAGGCAAAGATGACTTATACCATCGTGAGCGAGAGCGAGGCAAACTTGAAGGAAGGCAAGATTTCCATCAAGACTCCTATCGCACAGGGATTGCTCAACAAGAAGGTAGGTGAGATTGCAGAAATCAAGATTCCTCGCGGCACCATCAACCTTCGCATCGACAAGATTTCATTTGAATAAAACGGAATAAAAGGAACTATCATATCGGCAGCGATGCCCGTATGACGGTTCCTTTTATGTTATATGTAAGCCTACCCGATATACTCTATAAAAAATGAAAGTAGCCGATGCAACGACATCAAAAAGAGAATAAGATAATATGAATTGTAAATTATAAATTATTAATTATAAATTGATTAGCGATTATGGCAAGCATTTTTTCAAAGATTGCAGCAGGAGAGATTCCTAGCTACAAGTGTGCAGAAAGCGACAAGTTCTATGCTTTCCTCGACATTAGCCCTATCGGCAAAGGTCATACTCTGGTAATTCCCCGCAAGGAGGTAGATTACATCTTCGATATGGAAGATGAAGACCTGGCAGAGTTTGAGGTTTTCGCCAAGAAGGTAGCCAAGGCCATCAAGGCAGCCTTCCCATGCAAGAAGGTAGCTCAGGTTGTGTTGGGGCTGGAGGTTCCTCATGCCCATATCCACCTCATCCCAATGAACAGCGAGGCAGATGTAAACTTCCGCAAGGAGCATCTCAAGCTCACTGAGGAAGAGTTCAAGGAAATTGCTGATAAGATTTATACAGAATTCAAGAAACTTTAAATACAAGAAGTTTCAAACAGAAAAAGAGCTGCGAATATGCTTCGCAGCTCTTTTTATATCTTTATTTCATAAGCTCTTGCTTAGACGAACTCATCGCCTTTCTTCATCTGCACCTCGTTTACATATTTACGCACCAGGGCAGAAGAATCTTCTTTCTTGCATATCAACAATACATTGTCATTCTCGGCTACTATGAAACCATCCAGTCCGTTCAATACAGCCAGCTTTCCTTTAGGCAGTTTGACCACATTATTGTGACAATTCTCCATCATCACATCGCTGTCAATAACCACGTTGTCATCGCTGCTCTTCTGCATCGCCTCGTAGATACTGTGCCAGGTACCCAGATCAGCCCAGCCGAAGTCACACTTCATCATATAGACATTGCTAGGTTTGTCAAGCACTCCGAAATCTACTGATATATTCGGATAAGAAGAGAAGCTCTCCTTCATGTAAGCGTTCTCAGTCTCCACACTGAATTCCGGATACTGTTTATCGTAATCACGGAGTACAGGAGGCAGAATCTTGCAAAAACACTCACGCAGATACTTCACATTAGAAAGGAATAAACCCGTATTCCAATAGAACTCTCCACTCTCTACAAAAATCTTGGCAAACTCTCTTTCCGGCTTTTCTGTAAACGACTGCACCTTGTACAATCCGTTGCCGATAGCTTCACCCATCTGAATATATCCATATCCAGGTTCAGGACGGGTTGGTTTCACACCCATCGTCAGGAAACGGTCATGTTCAGCCACAAAAGCCAGACCTTCCAATACGTTTTCCCGGAAAGCATCTTCATTGAAGATAGCCTGATCCGAAGGAGTTGCGATAATGCAGGCATCGGGATTAAGCATCGAGATGCGATGATTGGCCCATGCCATGCTAGGGGCTGTGTTGCGATGAATAGGTTCCGCCAATATTCGTTCTGCAGGAACCTCAGGCAACTGTTCCTTTACCAATTGAACATATTCTTCATTTGTGTTGATAAATATATGGTCGGCAGGCACAATCTTTGCCATACGGTCAAAGGTTTGCTGAAGCTGGGTGCGACCTACTCCAAAGAAGTCGACAAACTGCTTCGGATAGTTGCTGCGGCTGCAAGGCCAGAGTCTGCGGCCTTTACCTCCTGCCAATATCACACAATAATTATTTCCGTTACTCTTCATATCTTGAGTCTAATATTTTGTTTGTTTTCAAAATTCATCTGTAAAGTTAGTGATTATCTGTGAAAGTGCCAAAGATTTTCTTGAAATTTAATAAAGTGGACTATAAAAACAACAAAAATTTAATGTTTCTGCATTAAAAATGCATTTTTAGAAAAAAAAGTCACCAAAAAGTTTGTCAGTTCAAAAATTATTAGTACCTTTGCAACCGCAAATAAGCAAGGTGGTATTTGCCCAGATGGCGGAATCGGTAGACGCGCTGGTCTCAAACACCAGTGGAGCAATCCATCCCGGTTCGATCCCGGGTCTGGGTACCAAGAGCTGCAAATCGAAAGATTTGTGGCTCTTTTTTCTTTAGACCAAACTTTAACACAAGAAAATCTTATATCAGATAGCGAATTCACTATATATAAAAAAGGAGTAGTCACCCACTCCTTTCTCTTTTTATCTGTTTTTAAATTCAAAATATCTTTTTCTCCACAATCATGTTGTAGGCAATCATCCTATTTCATGATTATGTTATTTCACAATCACTTTGACTCCATTTACAATGTAGATGCCTGAAGGAACAGGAATCGTCTGTCTTTCACCAGCCCGAACTGCAACCGAGGTTACTTTCTGTCCACTCAAATTAAAGATTTTTATGATCTGAGAACGGTCAGAAGATATGATTATTTCACCATTGCCGCCATAGATTCCTTTGTTCAATGAAATGTCAGAAATACCTAAAGTCTGATCAGTAACATAGACTATCAAGTTAAATGGATCAAACAAATAATAGCCGTCTGAACCCACTATATCAAGTCTGTTTTTAGACAAAGTGGTTGGAATATCATAATATTTACCATCTGTCAAACTCATGAACCACAGATCAGAAACGATTGTATTGCCGCCCAACTCGTTAGGGTCAAAAGACCTGGATATTGTAGTGGTCGCTCCATTACCAGGAATGCGTACCGTCTCAAAACGAGGAACAAAGCTTCTTTCATTCGTACTATATGCTATCAAGGCATATTTCAACAAAGCTGTACCTCCATCGTTCTTGATAGCAAAATTGAATTGGGCAAAAGCATCATTCGTCTTTGGAGCTTTCACTTTATTACTACCATAAGTCGCCTTTTCGGTCTCATATTCATTTGGAGCCGCATTGGTCCATGCCTTTACAACTGTGAATACAGGGGTTGCAGGTGTAGCTCCCACCGTAAACTTCTTGGCATTAACAAAGACATTCTCTGCTCCTGCATCAGTCAGCCAGAGATACAAATCACCCGCCGAAGGAGACAACTCTACCTTTCTGGTAATAGAACTATGTGCTGGAACCGTGACATAAACATCCATCGCGGCTTGGTCTGGCATAGTAGCAGTCGTATTGCTGAAGATATTGATGGCTCCCAAATATTCGATATCACCCTGATTCTGGATAGTAATTTCAAAGCCATTGGTTAATCCACCCAATAGTTCTTCGGTTGGAGTGATATCTGCTTTCAATTGCGAACGAACCTGAGTCAGTTTTTGAGCTGTAGCCTCAACGACATAAGGCCGCATTTCAGAATTAGCGCATTTGTTCCAATGAACATGATCGGTACTGTAAATCGCATAGATCGTGGTCTGTCCGATTGGGAAAGCATAATCAAATTCAAACAAGAAAGTATTACCATAAGTGTTGCCATTATCTTGGATACCCTTAAAAGAGAATTCCTTAACCCCAGAAATTGGAACATAAGTACCATCAGACTTCAATATACCATAAGCGATAGAGCCTGTCATATCCTGACGACTCTGATTACAGAAATAATTCTGTATTTTCAAGGCAAATTTATCTGAAACCTGATTTTTGGTATCCTTAGTCAGTTCAAAAACAGACATTTTATCCCAATAGCTCTGCACAATAGGAGCGAAAGGTGCTACAGGCTCATCTACCTTACCATTATCAGGAGCCACACCAACCAACATACTACAACTGCGGTTGTAACCATCCTGTGCATTACCGGAGCCGACACCCCCCCTTCTCAGGATTCAAGATCGTAACATCGAAATAACCGTTCTGATAACCTCCCCAGCCCCAGTTGATATGATAAAGTCCCTGACCATCGGAACCATCACAGATAAACTGATGACCGCCACTAGTAGAAGAACCGGAATAGAAAACAGGTCGTCCAGCAGCCAATTCATTGTCAAGAATCTGAGTCCATTCTGTTAGGGAATATAAAGAACGTGCCAAGTCCAACATCATATCAGCATCATAACCAAAATACTTAGCCAAAGGTGCCGGTGTAAGATTAGCACCCGACATTTCACCATACCCCATCTGTACGGCAGCTCCACAATGAAACATCAGTTTGGCTACGGCATTGGCCTGTACTTCGGTATAACTACCCTCGGCACTACTATAGAAAGGTAACATGTTGTCCCAATCATATACGCCATCACTCTTGCTGATACCAGGAACGGCTACATCCCTGCCATACCATTTCTTAGTATATTCAGGAATATCCTGCAACAATTGTTTAGGATGCTTATAATAAGCCATCACCTGTGCCATAGCCGTAGCCACACAACCAGTGACTGCCCGATTTTTTCTATCATAAATCGGACACATATTATTAAAAGGCTTACTCTGATTCCATGCAATATTACCCAATAATGGAGAAACAGCCTTGGAATGAGTAGAATTTACAGAAGAACGGTAAGCTTTCACCTCTGCTAAATTGCGCAAAGTAGCTTGATCGCCCTTGGTCAAAGCCTCTACCATCTCCTGATAAGCCTTCATGAAGTTCTTATAACTTTCTGGAAGAGATGCCTCATCATAAGTTCCCTGATCGGTATAACCCACGATTTCCGGCAGACAATCATCGCCCGACACAATCGTGAAACCCTTTCCCTCACCATGAGGAAAAACATAATAACTGGCAGTTTCCTGATCAGAAGCCTGAGATTTCTGAGTTTTGTCACCAAAACCGAAAGACTTCGCCTGTGATGCAGCAGACTCATCCATGACGATACCCAACAAAGCAGCCTGGTGCTCTGCTATCTGCTTGGCTTGTCGGAAACTACGTGGTCCTGCAAATGCTGATACAGAGATCAGCAACAGGGCTGACAACAATAGGTGTAAACGAATACATTTCATAAGCAATATATCAAAAAATTTAATTGAGTTGTATCGGCTACAAATATACAACATTTCTTCTACACTCGCAAGTTTTCGATAAGAAAATTCTGCTAAAAAGAATAATTCGCTCTTCTTTGTTGTGCTTATCTCAAATGAAATGTAGGAGAGATTTGAATGCATAGAGTTATTTTATCTCTCGTCTCTCGGAACCACTCGCTATGATTCCCTATGAACGAAAACGTTTGCGATGTAATTATACTCTATTTATTTGGCTATAAGAAATTAAATGCGTATTTTTGCAACATAAACTGCAATCTATATGCAGAATCATAAATAATAACTTATATATAATAACCCAACAAACCGAAAAAATAGATGAAGAAATTTTTTAGCATGGTATGTGCTTGCTTGTTGGCGCTAAGTGCCCAGGCAACCGATATCAAGAAGTATGATGCTCTTTACGAGAATCTACCATTCCAGATGGAGAAGGTGACCCGTCCGCAATTCCCTGCCAATGAGGTAAATCTCAAGGACTTTGGTGCCATTGGCGATGGCTCTTCTCTCTGTACCACAGCCTTTGCCAAGGCTATCGATGCGCTGACTCAGAAAGGCGGCGGTAAGCTCATCGTTCCACAGGGCGTATGGTTCACAGGTCCTATCGTATTGAAGAGCAACATCAACCTGCATCTCGAAAAAGGTGCAGTCATCCTTTTCTCACCTGATGATGCCCTCTACCCTTTCATAGATACATCATTCGAGGGTCTGGATACACGCCGCTGCCAGTCGCCTATTTCTGGCCATCATCTTACCAACGTGGCAATTACCGGTCAGGGCTGCATCGACGGAAACGGAGAATACTGGCGTCCATTGAAGAAGCAGAAGGTTACAGATGCACAGTGGAAACAGATTACTTCACGTGGCGGTGCGTTCAAGAGAGCCGACTACTGGTTCCCAACAGAGGGTGCATTGAAGGCTGACAACAGTGCCAACATGAATGTGCCTAAGACTCCAGCTTCAGAAGAAGAATGGAACGAGATCAAGCGTTTCCTCCGTCCGGTAATGATTAGTCTCGTAAGCTGCAAGAACGTTTGGCTCAATGGTGTCATCTTCCAGAACTCTCCTGCATGGAACATTCATCCGCTGATGTGCGAGAACGTTCTTATAGAAGATGTATTGGTTCGCAACCCTTCATACGCTCAGAATGGTGACGGTCTTGACCTGGAGAGCTGCAAGAATGCACTCATCGTCAACTCTACTTTCGATGTAGGCGACGACGGTATCTGCATCAAGAGCGGTAAGGATGCAGACGGAAGAAAGCGCGGCATTCCTTGCGAGAATGTCATCGTAAACGGCTGTACCGTATTCAAGGGTCATGGCGGTTTCGTTGTTGGTAGCGAGATGAGCGGTGGCGTAAAGAATATCAAGGTGAGCGACTGCCAGTTCCTCGGCACCGATGTAGGTCTCCGTTTCAAGAGTACCCGCGGTCGTGGTGGTGTAGTAGAGAATATCTACATCGACAACATGTCTATGTTTGATATCCAGACAGATGTCATCACCTTTGACCTCTATTATGGTGGAAAATCAGCTGTTGAAGTATTAAACGATGGCGACCAGAAGAAGCAGCAAGTGGTAGATATGAAGAAAGTAGATGAAACCACTCCAGCCTTCCGCAACATCGATATCAATCACGTCATCTGCCGTGGCGCACGCCGTGCCGCCTACTTCAATGGCCTTCCAGAGATGCCAGTGCAGAACATCAGCATCAAGGATATGGAGGTGAACAATGCCGAGCAGGGTATCGTTATCAACCGCACCGATGGTGTGAAGTTGGAAAATATCAAGGTGAGTGCCAAGACCCACACCTTCGACGCCAAGAATTCGAAGAACGTAACGGTGAATGGCAAGACTTACAAAAAGATAGATGACAAGGGAATCACCCTTGATTTCTAACCGACATTCATCAGACAAAACATTTATAATGCCGTCCTAACCCCATCAAAAATGGCAGTTAGGGCGGCATTTCTGCTTATAGTACATGTCTTCACTCTTCACCTTCTTCCCTTCCCTCGTCATACCGACAAAGCGGTAGAAAAAGTCTTCATGAGCAGACAAAATCTTCCATATCACCTATAAGTCATTTTGTTTATAAGATAAATGAATACAAGCTGTATCTGCATGATGAATCAAGAGGAGCGTTTTCTCCCCTTTTCTCTTTACGATTCGATCGTCCTTTTGGTATTTTTGATACAAATCCCAAAAGGCAGATAGATTCTCATGGATTGTATCTCCATGAGGATCTACACCAACAAAAGAGAAACCTCTATATTCCTTGCACGAAACAACACGAAATTCATAAGCCTTGGGTACTTCCTCGTCAAGAATCTGCTTCTTTACATCATCATCTGTTTCATACAAGCGAAACTCATAGAAGAACCACCCAAAGATAATAAAGAGGATTCCAAATATCTTGGCTATGTTTTTTAAGTCACTCATATTCGTATCTTATATTTCTATAAACAAATCCACTCTTACCTCGAATAACCATCCACTTATGATATAGTTTTTTTTCACAAATTTCTTTCCAAGAATTGCGCTTTACATCCTCGAATTTAATCAAAAATAAATAGCACGTATCTTTCCTTGAAAACAAATATACCGAATCCTCACAACACGTTGAATCCGGGAAGACTGCCATTATACCTCGTAAAGATAATTCTTTGTTTACTGGAACATTAATGGAATCTAATTCCTCGATACCAGGTATATCATAAGCAGGCAATATCTGACAATGCACACTATCAATGGCATCAAAGTAAGAATGTCCTATAATTAATGTATCACCTGTGCAATTTTTAAACTCCACACTTCTTTTGTAATAACCAAATGGTAAGCAAGATGAAACCAAATACAGAATCATCAAGAATACGTTAAATATGAATAACTTTTTCATTTTTATTTCAATTCGTGAAAAGGGTACTTCCCTGTTATTATCTTCTGATAAACAGCGTAAGGAGGATAAACAAATCCCATACTATACGATTTATATTCTCCCACTAAATCACCTATATGTATATATTTCTGATTAATAGTCCACACATACCACTTGTGTGACACTGTTAGATGATTCGTATTGCCTGGCGAATACAATTGTTCCGTATCTATTGCTACATACTGAAGATAGATTCTTGCACCATCTTCCAATGTCACGTAATAGATATCCCCTATTCTATTTTGATTTTTTTTTAGCCATGTTTTGCAAAATTACGACATTTATATCAAATTAGACTGCACCTACTTCACCCAAAGCACTATGGACAAATAAGCAGCATACAAAGAACCCAGAAACACACATAACGTTATGAAGTGCCATTTTTTATTGTTTTTTTCCTTTTTGAACTTCTTAAAATATACTTTATATACATTATCTTTGAATGCGGACAAATAAGCAATCAAGCTCGATAAGCCCAAGCATATTATCACGCATATTTCAAAATAAGCGTCTGGTATAACGACTAATCCCAAATGCCTAACCAAGGAGACAAACAACATTATATAAGCCCCAAACAAAATTCCAAATATGGGTTTAGCATACATCATACTAACACCGTAATCTAAATTATATACAACATTCTTAGATATACGTTTGCGCCATGCTATATATTCTTCCAATGTCGTTTTTTCCTTATTTATAAGGCTAAACGGATCCCATTTATATGTAAGTTCGTAAGCTTTGTTCATCAATGAACTAAATAATTTATCCGCTAAATTATTGCTCCACACTTCAAAACAGTAGAAAGAATATAATAATCGAGTAAATCTCTGCTTCATTTTTCTATTCCAACTCATGATTAGGATACTTGCCTGTCTTTATTTTTGTACAAACAAAAGAAGGCGGATAAAGCCAACCCATATCATATTTTTTATACTCACCTGTCAAATCCCCTATATGGATATTTTCTTGATTAATAGTCCAGACATACCACTTGTGGGATACAGTCAGATGGCTTGTATTACCTTCCGAATACAAACGAAACTTTATATTGGTTGTATCACCCCAAAACCTACTACTACCTATTTTTTTCCAACATCCATCACGTATAGCTGGTCGCAGAGAAGTATGAGTATAGAACCATACTTCTCCACGAACTATCTCTTCGATATCTTCAACATCATCTTGCGAATACTTCTTTTTAAACACTCGCAAGACTCCACTATTCAACATAGATCTATCTATCGCCACATATTGAAGATAGACCTTTCTCCCATCGTCTAGGTACATACGATATACACTACCGATTGTATTCATTACTCGTTTAGCCATATCTAGCATCATATCAAAGCATCACATTTTACCTATTTATTCCAATATACAATGGATAAATAAACCGAGTATAAGGAACCAAGACACACAAAAAACGTTAGGACGTGCCATTTCAAATCATTCTTTTCCTTTTTAAACTTCTTGAAATATGCTTTATACACATCATCCTTGAAAGCTGACAAATAAGCTATCAGATATGACACGCCCAAACATACCAAAACAAACACCTTAAAACTTGTATTTGGTATATTGACTGGACCAAAATATTTAACAAGAGAAACTGCTAGCATCATATATGGTCCCAACAGTACGCCCAAGAAGCCCTGAGCATGTGATATTCTCAAACCATAATCTAAATTTCCAGCAGCCTCATTAGCAGCCAAATAAACATTATTGATATATTCGTCCAAAGATTTGTTTCGTTTTCTTATATAACCAAATGGATTTAAATTATACATTTTTTTCATCGACCAAACCTTGACACCACGAAACAACATATGAAACGAGCCATCAATCCACTGCTCAAAACAGTAGAAAGAATATAATATTCTATTCTCAAACAATTTCATTTTTATATTGACGTTTTTAATACAATGCATCATAAATCAGTCCTCCCATAAGTGAACCAAACTCGCCTCCTAAATACTCAACAGCAATACCACCACATATAGATAAAGGAACAGAAGCAAAGCAACTGCCCGCATATCCTCCTATAAAATATCCCACCTCAAATGCTTCATGGCGACAGTATATTATTCCTCAAAATCGATGGACAGTTCACCGGAGCCCAAAAGATTGTAACTCATGCGATGATATGGGGTAACACCAAATTCCCTGATGGCAGCACGATGCTTCT
>JAJWOH010000069.1:0-18204 GCA_021635485.1 Segatella copri
ACATATTTAGTTTAACCATCCTAAAGGTGACAACTTTTTCACGTATAAGACAGTTATATGTATGCTATGCTTTATCAAAATACACTTTTAAGGACGACTTTTTGTGATTTTCCACACTTTTAAGGACGACTTTTTGTGGTTTTATACATTTTTAAGGACGACTTTTTGTACTCTTTGAAATAAAAAATGTATCTTTGCATTCAGAAATATCAAATAATCAGATAGTTATGAAGAGAAATGCCATCAAATACCTATATCAATGGAAAGCAAGCAACGACCGAAAGCCGTTGATCATGCTTGGAGCCCGCCAAGTTGGCAAAACCTGGCTGATGCAGAAATTTGCCAAAGAGGCCTATACCCGTAGTGCGTATGTAAACTTCGAAGACAATGAAATGCTCCGGGAAGTTTTTGCTCATGACTTTGATATCCCCCGCATTATCAATAGCATACAATGGAGTACAGGAGTTTCTATTGATGAAAATACGCTTATTATCCTTGATGAGATACAAGAAGCACCCAGGGGTATCACCGCATTAAAGTATTTTGCAGAAAAAGCACCTCAATATCATGTCGTAGCTGCAGGTTCATTGCTCGGAATTGCGATGCATCAGAATGACTCTTTTCCTGTAGGTAAGGTAGATTTCATGCATTTATATCCCCTTACATTCTTTGAATTCCTGGATGCTATCGGTGAAAGCCGTATGGTGGAACTGCTCATGTCAAAGGATTGGAATATGATAACCATGTTCCGGAATAAATTTGAGGAATGCCTGCGACAGTATTATCTGGTCGGGGGAATGCCGGCTGTAGTACAGTCTTTTGCCAGCGAGGGAAATCTGTCTGAAGTCAGAAGCATTCAAAAAGGAATCCTTGAAGCGTATGAGCGTGATTTTTCCAAACATGCCCCGGCTATAGAAGTTCCACGTATCCGAATGGTATGGAAATCCATCCCATCCCAGCTCGCCAAGGAAAACAAGAAATTCATCTATGGTGCCGTAAAGGAAGGAGCTAGAGCAAAGGATTTTGAGCTCGCTATCGAATGGCTGAAAGATGCAGGGTTGATCTATAAGGTAAACCGTTGTAAGAAAGCCCTGTTGCCATTGGCTGCATACGAGGATTTTTCTGCTTTCAAGTTATTCCTGTCTGACATAGGTCTGATGGGAGCCATGAGCAATATTCCTGCCCAAAGCTTGCTGGAAGGAAATGTACTGTTTTCTGATTTTAAGGGGGCGCTGACAGAGCAGTATGTCCTGCAGCAGCTTAAGGAGAAATCTTCCTTGTCTATCTATTATTGGTCGGCAGAAAATTCACGTGGTGAAATAGATTTCCTGGTGCAGGATGAGGAAAAAATCATTCCGATAGAAGTAAAGGCTCAGGAGAATTTGCAGGCTAAGAGTTTGAGGGTGTTTGTGGAGCGCAATCAGGGATTGAAAGGTATGCGCCTATCCATGTCACCTTACAGGGAGCAGGATTGGCTTGTCAATTATCCATTATATTCCGTATCTGCAATATTCTGATAATGATTATAGGTATATAGTATGCAGATAATCAGCGCTAACGTGCTTTTTTCATACCGTTAGCGCAGATTATCCGCGAATAATTTGCGCTAATGGTATGAAAGATAAGTTTTAAATGATAATATAATCTAACCAAGGCATCATCCCATGTTCAGCTACATCATTTCTCTCTTAAACCAAAGTTCGAACACGCAGTCGGCAATGAAGATGCCATCCTTCTCCAGGGTGATCAATTCCTTGTCGATGAGGGCTTTCTTGATGCGGTCGATGTTGGATTTACTGCCCAGCGGATAGGTTTCTGCTACAGCTTGAGCGGTGAAGCCAGAGTGAAAGCCACTGCAGAGGAGGCGCAGAAAGTTGAGCTGATAGGTGGTTAAACCCTCGGTTTGCTGTACAAAAAGACCATGACATTGTTGCAGCAAGGCGCTGATGCCACTTTGCAAGGTTTCTTCGTTTACCTCTTTCTCGGTTTCAGCCATTACATTCCATGCCAACTGCTGCACGTAGGAAGAATAGTTCTTCACCGTTTCACAGATTCTTGTAGCAAAATCCTTAGATATGCTCTTGCCGTATTTCTCGAATCGGGAGCAGATGAAAGGCACCCAATATTCTGTAGGAATGCAATCCAAGTGCAGCATTTCGCCAAACATATAGAAAGGCATGCGACGGTTTTGGAAGATGTTTTCCATCAGATGCTTCTTGCTTCCAAAGAAACAGTATGATACATTCTGATGATGCTGCCAGGCGCCACGCAGTTTTTTCTGAACCGTAAGAGTATCAGGGAATTCTCCAATTTGCTGGAATTCGTCGATGCAGACCACCATGCGGATTCCCTTTTCCTGAGCGATTCTTTCCGGAAGATTCAGAATCTCTCCAGGGGAATAGTCCTTTGGTGTAATTCCCAGAGATAATGAATATTCGGATGTAGGATCTGGACTAAAGGAGATTTTTGGTGAAACTCTTACCAGGAACTGCTTGATGTTTTCTACTACTTGTTCCAGCTTATTACTCATAGATTTCATAATGGTTTCTGCAAAGCGATTGTAGAAATCATATTCGCTTCGGCAGTCATAGATGTCCATATACACCACTTTTATCTCTGGATTATCAATTTCGGATATTGCCTTTTTGACGAGCGAAGTCTTGCCCATGCGTCGGGGAGAGATGAGAATGACGTTGATGCCATGCTCTAAGTCTGCCTTGATGCGCTTGGTTTCTTCTATTCGGTCGGTAAAGTTGTTTCCGGCAACCGACATACCATATACGAATGCCTTTTCCATTGTTTTTTTGTTTGATTACGGATGCAAAGATAAGCAAAAAAATGAAAGTTCACAAGGTTGTGGACCACAAACTTGTGAACTTTTAATATTATTTTGTAAATCAGGTATTTAAAAGCTGTTTTTTATGCATAAAATAAGCCGTAATCAGAGGCTTTTCTTATCAAACACACCATTCATCGTGATGCAGAGATGCTGGAACTTGCTGAGGAGCTTGTCTGACCATTTCGTCATGTTGTAAAGGTCCTTGATTTCCTTAAACTTCTTTTCCTCCCATTGCGGATAATCTATCTCTGAGAAATAACGGCGGTAGTCACGGAGATTGTCGCCCGAGAAATGGAGATAATCGTCGATGTCGCCAAACCATTCGGGAGTCATCATCTGGGTGGCAAAGGCTTCGAAGTTCTGGTTGTCCTGAAGCATGCAGTTGTGATTCAATACACACCATACGCAGAACCAATGGTTCTTGCGGGTAACAAATTTCAACATATTGGCTATCTGAGCCTTCAGATTCTGCATGTCGATGTATTTGCCGTCTTTTACTTTGTAGAAAACCTCGTTGGGAAGGGTTTCTGGAACGCCTTCGGGATGTTCCAAATCGTAGATTTCCTGCTCGATGATGTGCCATTTTACGGTGGCTGATACCAGCTTGAGATATTCTTGTGCTGTAAAATTGACGTGGGCAAGCTGGGCGCCCAGCAGTTGGGTGGCTCTTATATATTTCATAAAGTCGAGGCGCAGGTTTTCAGGCACCTCGTCTTTTAGCGTTTTTCTTACTTCCAGCAACTGGCTGACGGAGAGCGGCTTTCCGTTGTTGTCATATTGCAGGGTTGTGAAGTATCGGTCTATGTCGGTGATGCCCTTTGGTTCTTCCTGATATTTCTGTAGCGACATTTCGAAGAGGCGGGTGGTCTGCTCTTCGCTCATGGCGAGGTTGGTGAAGTGGCTCAGCTGGCGGAAGTGGAGCATCAGATAGCATGCCATGCTGTAGAGCTGGAAGAGATTCCAGAGGCGCTCTACGGGTTTTACGCCGGGGATATGAGTGGGTTTTACCTGGCGTAACAGTTCTTTCTGGAGTTTGACTACTTCGTTTACGTCGATAGAACTTCCTTTGCCCAGTTCATCGGTTTCGAAAAATTCGTTGAGCTTCGGCAGGATGCGGGTCATATCCAGCGGTGCCACTTTCATCCGTTTTCCTTCTATCTGTTTTCCCTTTTTCATGTCTTCCATGATATGCGCCATCAGGGGTGTAAACTTCTGCATTACGATGATGCTGATGCTTACTTCGTGGGCTTCATTCTGCTCTTTTCGCTGCTTGGCTATGTCGTTGTGTTGCAGCACCATATCTTTCTCTGCCATATAGCAGAGTCGGGTGGCTTTGGTGCAGAGCGAACGGATATCGAAAGTCAGTTCCTGCGGACTGTAATCTTCCCATGCATCTACCAGAATGCTGAGCATTCGGCAGAAGTTGTCGAGCTGTCGGTCGAAGACTTCGTAGCTGAATTCTATTTCATCTTTATCTTCATTCATTGTCAGTCTGTTTTAAGAAAATAAGTTTCGCCACAAAGGTAAGATTTATTTTCGGATTAAGCAAGGATATGCGCTTGTTTTTCCTCTTTTTTCCCCATACTTTTCCCCGTAGCCCCCTTGTTTCTTCCCTGATTTCAGAAAAGTAGCGAGAAGGTGGCGGGGAAAATTTGGAATCGGCGAAGGGAAGTATTAACTTTGCAATCGAAAACGAAAGAGCGGCGAAATGCTGAGCCATGAATAAGCTGAAACTCTTCACTCTTCACCTGAAACCCGGTAATGCCCATAAACAGAGGGGTTTCGGGGGGTGAAGAGTCAGAGACAACTCTTCACCCACTCTTCACCACTCTTCACCTTATTATATATAAGGGCAAAAAGGATGATTATTATTAACTAAAAAAATTAATATATGAACAAAGTTACAGTTTTATCGTCATCAGATAAGATGACAAACGAAATTTCAGCACTCTCTCTTGTTGAGAGTTTTCTCGATGAGTATTATCTCTTCCGTAGAAATGTGCTAAGTGGTAAAACCGAGTATCTCGCTCTCTCAAAGAATGAGGACGAAGACGAGGAGCCTGTAGAAGAGGAACCGGAAAACGGCGGGGAAGAGGAGGAATCTTCTGACTCTACCTGGAAGGTGCTGACTCCGGAGGCTTTCAATTCCATCGTCCGTCATGCCAAGCGGTTGGGTGTGGGAGGCAAGAAGTCGCCCCGACAGGATATTGAGGAGTTCGTACGTTCTGAAGAGGTTCCGGAGTTTGACCCTATCAGGGAATATCTCGAGAACCTGCCGGAATGGGATGGTAAGAACCATGTGGCTGAACTCTTTGGCAGAATTCCGGGGCTGACGAGCGAACAGCTGGGATGGTGCGCCACCTGGCTCCGTTCGGCTGTCGCCCACTGGTTGCAGATGGATATGTTTCATGGCAACGAAACCACTCCTGTGCTTATCGGCAAACAGGGTTGCGGCAAGAGTACCTTTGCCTATCGTCTGCTTCCGGACAATCTGCGACAGTATTTCCTCGACCACATCAACTTTACCAATAAGTTTGACTCCGAGATGGCGCTCACTCATAATCTCTTTGTCAACATAGATGAGTTTGCGAATATGGGACCATCGCAGCAGGGCAAGCTGAAGCAGATGCTTTCGAAGGTGAAGGTGAACGGGCGCCCTATCTTCGGCAAGTGTCAGGATGACCGTTCGCGTTACGCTTCCTTCCTGGCAACCACCAACGATGAGCATCCGCTCTGCGACCCTACGGGTAGCCGCCGTTTCGTATGTCTGCACATTCCGGCAGGTGAATATATCGACAACGGTTCACCCATCATTTATGACCAGCTCTATGCACAAGTTATGTATGAGCTTTGCCATAAGAAGACGCCTTACTGGTTTACCAATGCCGAGGTGGATCGCATCCAGAAGTGCAATCTTCCTTTCTTCAAGGTGGATGATTTTGAATCGATGCTGAAGAGCTGCTTCCGTGTTCCTGAAGATAATGAAACGGGCGAATGGCTCATCTGTTCGGATGTTTTCGAGGTTCTGCACGAAAGATTTCCGATGCTGATCAGTAATCTGAGTACCAAGATTCGCATAGGTCAGTCGCTCAAACTCCTGGGTTGCAAGATGAAGCATACCAAGAAGGGGCAGGCCTATCTGCTTGTAAGAATCTGAAAATATAGCTAAGCGGCAGATGGGTGAAGAGTGGTGAAGAGTGGGTGAAGAGTGAGAAACAACTCTTCACCCCTCGAATCCCCTCTGTTTATCGGCGTTTCCGAGGGTTAGGTGAAGAGTGAAGAGTTTTTCGCAGTTCCTTTCTTAAAATTCTTTCTCTCGCTTTTCCGATGGCTGTCTGACTAGAACAGCCCACTGTTCTCATAGCCGCCAGTTGGCTGTCTGTGGTTCGCCAGTTTCCTGTTTGCCGATAACAGCCCCTCTATCTTTCGTAGAAAAAATTATTTATCTAACTTGAAAAATAAAGAAAATGAATCAAATTTCAATCTATTCCATAGATACGATATGTCTCAAGGAGGCGTGCCCGGTACATCACCTTTGTGCTCGTTTTGAGCGTTATCAGAAGTTGCGTAAGTCGGAGAAGGTGTTCAGTATTCTGAACCCGGACCGTATAGCCTGCAGCGAGCAGGGCTGCGCCTATCGTCTTCAGAAGAAGATTATACGCATGGCACGCGGATTCCGCCGCATGTTCGGTACGATACCTTCTGCCAATACGCCTCATTTCTGGCACTTTTCGCCCTATATCAGCGAAAGCACCTATTGCAAGGCGAAGCGCGGCGCCATCCTCATCGCACCCGATATGCAGCAGAAATTGCTGCGCCTCTTCGAGCAGAATGGTGCCGATATCAGCATCGGTTTTGATGAATATGTAGAGCAGGAGGGCTATGAAGAAGTAGATACCGCAAACTGTAAAAAAATATAATTTTTGCCATCTTTTAGCGGTAATGAAACAGATTTTTATTATTTTTGTTTCCTGAATTTTACAACTAAACAATAAGAAATAGATTATGCGTGTTATTATCGAAAAAGATTATGAGAAGCTGTCAAAGTGGGCAGCTGATCATGTAGTTGAAACAATTAACAGATTTCAACCAACTGCTGAACGTCCTTTTGTTCTGGGTTTGCCAACCGGTTCTTCACCTCAGGGCATGTATGCCAATCTGGTAAAGGCGGTAAAAGAAGGCAAGGTTTCGTTCAAGCATGTCATCACCTTCAATATGGATGAATATGTAGGTTTGCCGGAATCTCATCCTGAGAGCTATCACTCTTTCATGGCTGCCAATCTCTTCAATCATATCGACTGCCCTAAGGAGAATATTCATATTCTGAACGGTAATGCCGAGAATCTGGAAGAGGAGTGCCGTCATTATGAGCAGATGATAGAAGAAGCGGGTGGCATCGACCTCTTTATCGGTGGTATCGGTCCTGATGGCCATATCGCTTTCAACGAGCCATTCTCTTCTCTAACCTCCCGCACACGAGTAAAGACGCTCACTACAGACACCAAGATTGCCAACTCCCGTTTCTTCGATAATGATCCAGAGAAGGTTCCTAGTCTGGCTCTGACCGTAGGTGTGGGTACCGTGATGGCTGCCCGAGAGGTAATGATTCTCTGCAACGGTCATAACAAGGCCCGCGCCCTGCAGGCTGCCATCGAAGGTCCTGTTACTCAGGCTTGGACCATCAGCGCTCTGCAGCAGCACCAGCATGGCATCATCGTTTGTGATGAGATTGCCTGCGATGAACTGAAGGTGGGTACTTACCGCTACTTCAAGGATATCGAAAAGGATAACATCTAAGTTATCTGATGTTTATAAAAAAATAAGGATGATGACTATTCGTCATCATCCTTATTTTCTGCTATTACCTGAGGACCGCGAACCTTGTCTTTGAGGCCCAGACCCTTCTTGATTTCTATATTTACTCCATCGCTCAAACCGGTGGTTACCTGTTTGCGCTCATAAGTCTTCTTCTTGTCGCTACCTTTTATGATATATACAAAGGTAGAATCGCCGCTAAACTCGATGGCACTCTCCGGAACGGTGAGCACATGGGTAGCCTTTGCCAGTACAATCTCGGCATTGGCACTATAGCCTGAACGGATTTTGCCGCCCTTGGTAGAACGGATGGCTGCCTTTACCTCAAACTGGTTGGCACCATTGTTTTCTACAGCCTTAGGAGAAATATACTCCAGGTTAGCCTCGAAGTTGAGGTTCTGCAAGGCTCCGATGGTAATCTTCATCGGCATTCCCGTAACGAGACTTCCCACTTCGGTTTCATCGATATTGCCGCGGAAGATGAGGTCGTTCATGTTGGCCACACTGGCGATGGTAGTACCATCGTTGAAAGTGTTGGCAAGAATCACCGAGTTACCCACCTTGACCGGAATATCGAGGATAATGCCCGAGATGGTAGAACGGATGAGGGTGGAAGAAGCGCTGGCATTGCTCTTGCTTACACCATCGCGCACCACCTGGAGAGCATCTTCGGCAGCGGTAACCTCCTCGCGTGCCTGTTTCATCGCCTGCTTTACCTTATCAAACTCATCGGCGCTGACCAGCTGTTTCTTGAAGAGCTGTTCCTCGCGACCATAATCCACCTGTGCCTGTTTCAGGTTGATTTCAGCAAGGCGCACGCGTGCCTGAGCCGAACTGAGCTGTCCCATATCCGGAATCACCTTTACCTTGGCGATAACCTCGCCCGCCTGAACATAATCACCTGCTTCTTTGCAAATCTCGGTGATGATACCGCTAATCTGAGGCTTTACGCTCACCTCGTTGCGAGGCTCAATCTTACCCGTGATGACGGTAGTTTTCAAAACATCAGCCATCTTAGGAGTAAACTCAGTATACTCCACAGGCTTAGGCTGCGATTTCTCATAAAGGAACACGAAGGTTCCGATGAAGATCAAGGCGACAATCGCCGCAACAATCAACTTTGAATACTTTTTCATATCTTTTATATCTTATTTTTTCTTTTATTCGTCTCTCATCGCATCTACCGGTTTGATGCTCATGGCTCGCCATGCAGGGGCGAGTCCGGCTAGGCCGCCGAGAATGCAGATGAGGATGGCTGAAGAGATGGCCGTCCAGAAATCTACCTGGAAGTGGGCGGTAAGAATGCCGTCCGTGGTGCTTCCTACCTCCAGCATCTGCAGGATGGCAACACCGAAGAGAATGCCGCTCATGCCGGCTACCAGGGTGAGGAGAATACTCTCGGAGATGATTTGCGAGAGAATCATCTTAGGCGTGGCTCCGATGGCTCGGCGGATGCCTATCTCGGTGGTTCGCTCCTTTACCGTTACCATCATGATGTTGGAAACTCCGATGGCGCCGGCAAGAAGGGTGCCGATGCCTACCAGCCAGATGAGGAAGTTGACGCCCTTGAACAGGTTGTCGAGCATCTGGAAGAGAACTTCGGTATTGAACACCATGATGCCTTTTTCGTCCGTAGGGTCTATGCTGTGGGCTCTTGCTACGGTTTCTCTCATCCGCTGGGCAATGCTGCTCATCACTACGCCCGGTTTGCCGGTGGTGGCGATGATGTCAACCGCCTTACCCCGGTTATAAGCGCTGCGCAAAACCGATTGGGGCAGGGTGATGGTTTCATCGGCACGACCGCCGAAATTGATGCCGTTGCCCGAACGGTAATCTACGCCTATCACCATATAATAGGTAGAGTCAACTCTTACACTCTTGCCGCACGGATCACCGCCACCAGGAAAGAGATTCTTGTAAATCTGTTTGCCGATGACGCAAACCTTGCGCTGCTGGCGCACATCCATCTCGTTGATGTATCTGCCGTAAAACATTTTAGGCGCAGAAACCTGTGCGTAATCAGGATTCACGCCCTGGGTGCTGCCGCTGAATTTCTTGTCGCCGAACACTACCGACTTGTTGCCGCCGAAGAGCAGCGGGGTGATGACATCGAGTTCGGGCACCTGGTGGCGCAATCTGTCCAGGTCTTTCTCTTCCATCTGCCAGGAGCGCCCCTTGTTGAATCCCTTGTAGGGTTTGGTGGTGTTCTGCGCCCAGATGATAGCGGTGTTGGTGGCAAAGCCTGTGAAGTTGTTTTGCAGCATCTCCTTCAGTCCCTGTCCGCCACCCATCAGGGCGATGAGCATAAACACGCCCCAGAACACGCCGAAGCCCGTAAGCAGACTGCGGCTCTTGTTCCTCGTGATGGTGTCGAGAATCTCTTTATATGTATCTAAATCTAATCGCATAATATAGTCTATATATATAATAAGGTGTAAGCAAGAATGAATTCAACATTCAACACTTAACATTCAACATTTTGCATTACTCTGCTCTCAGCGCCTCTATCGGTCGGATTCTTGCAGCCTTGATGGCTGGGATGAGTCCGGCGATGGTGCCTGCGATGACGATGGTGATGGTGGCACCGATGCAGGTGCCGATGCCCACCGTAGGGTTCACAAACATGGCGGCTTTAAACAGTCCGGTATCTACGGTGGTGTGGCCGATGGTTGCGTCCATGATTTCGTTTGCCGCCACGCCACAGACCATTCCGATGTAGCCGAAGAACGAGGTGATGATGATGCTCTCGGTAATGATGAGCTTCAGTATCGACCAAGGCTTGGCGCCGATGGCTTTTCTTACGCCAAACTCTCGGGTTCGCTCCTTTACGGTGATGAGCATGATGTTGCTTACGCCCACGATTCCGCTCAGCAGGGTGAACAGACCCACTATCCAGAGGGCCGTCTGCATGATGGCGATTCCCTGGTTCATCTGGATATTGTCCATGTATCGGTTCCAGAGCCAGATGGTTCGCTCGTCATCAGGTGCTGCCTGATGGTTGTTGTTGATGCTGGCACGATAGTTCTTCTCAAACTGCTCGTTATCCTCCTGGGTCTTCAGGTTCTTGATGGTGAACTCCAGACTTCCCGCATCATCGCCCTTGGCGTAGATGGTCTTTATGGTGGAGTAGGCAATGAAGGCTTCGGTATTGTTGCGCGATTCATCATCCTTGTAGATTCCCACCACCTGGAAATTGAGGTTGCTGATCTTTACGTTCTTGCCCACCAGCGAACGGTAGTCTTTGCAGAGTTCCTTGGCCTGGCTTCGGCTCAGCACCACATTCTTGCGCTGCTCCTTCATATCGATTTCGTTGATGAATCGTCCGGCAATCAGCTCCGTCTTGTCGATTTTGGGATGTGTAGGAGCCACACCCACCAATGACTGGCTTGCCACATAATTATCACCATAGTTGATGTTCACGTTATATTGTTCCAGTCTTCCGCCCACATCATCTACGTACTGGCCGTAGGTCTTGTTGCTGATGAGGATATCCTTGTCGTTGAGCGTGATGCTTCTGCCTTCCTTCAGTCCCTTGTAAGCCTTGGAGGTTTCGCCAGGGAATACTCGCATGGAGTTGGCAAGGAATCGGGTGCTTTGCTGCAACTGGGCATTAATCAGTCCGTTGCCGGCGCCCAGCAGGAATATCAGCATGAAGATTCCCCAGGCAACGGCAAATCCCGTGAGCGAAGTGCGGAGCTTGTTGCGCTTCGACGTGCTCCATATTTCTTTGATTAATTCTCTCATGTTACTTTTACATTGAACTTTGAATTTTGAACATTGAACTTTATGATTACTATTACATTGAACATTGATTTTGAACTTTATACATATCATAAAGTTCAAAGTTCCAAGTTCAATGTTCAAAGTTACTTCACGTAGTCTTTCGATACGAGATGATGGTCTCTGTTGTCTTCGATGCTTCCGATGAGTCCGTCCTTGATATGGATAACCTTATCGGTCTCGTTGGCTACACCGCTTTCGTGGGTTACCACCACAATGGTCATTCCCTCTTTCTGGTGCAGTTCCTTCAGCAGGTCCATCACTTCCACGCTCGTTTTGGAGTCGAGGGCTCCGGTAGGCTCATCGGCTAGGATGATTTCGGGTTTGGTGATGAGGGCACGGGCGATGGCTACACGCTGCTTCTGTCCTCCCGACATCTCGTTAGGATAATGGTTGGCCCATTGCTTCAAACCCAGTTTTTCGAGATATTCCATCGCCAGTTCGTGGCGCTTCTTGCGGCTCACGCCCTGGTAGAAGAGTGGAAGCTCCACGTTTTCCACCGCCGTCTTGAACGAGATGAGGTTGAACGACTGGAAGATGAAGCCTATCATCTTGTTGCGGTATTCGGCAGCACGGGTTTCCGAGAGGTCTTTGATGAGCACATCGTTGAGTCGGTATTCGCCCGTATCGTAGTTGTCGAGAATACCCAGTATATTTAATAAGGTGGATTTTCCCGAGCCGGAAGCACCCATGATGCTGACGAACTCGCCACGTTCGATGTCGAGGTCGATGCCCTTCAGCACATGGAGTGGCTGAGCACCCTGGTAAGTCTTGTTGACGTCTTTTAGATGAATTAATGACATATTACTTTCGTTTTATGGATATCAATTTAAACCATTAGACGCTTGCAACTTTCAGAAAGTTGCAAGCGTAACTCTTTTTTTAAAAAACGTTATTACATACACCTTATTATATATAAGGCAAAGACAGAAGCTATAAATATATATTTGAGGATGAATAGTGTCATCATATCTTTATCTTTTTGAGATTCTTCTTTATATCTTCACTTTTTTGAGATTCTTCTCCAACTCTTCCTTCACTTCATCGATGGAGATGTCGAGAAGCTGCATCTGTCGGGCGAGTTCCGGGAGTCTTTCTTTCATAAACTCCTTTTTGCGGGTCTTCTTGATCTGCTTCTTGGCTCCTGCGGAAACAAAGTAGCCTAGGCCTCGCTTGTTGTAGATGATTTCATCGGTGGCAAGCAGATCGTATGCCTTCACGGTTGTGTTGGCATTCACCTCCAGCAGCACGGCATATTCCCTGACGCTCGGTATTCGCTCGTCTTCCTTGTACTTGCCCGCCAGGATTTCATCGCTCAGTCGCTCGGCTATCTGTACGTATATTGCTTTATCGTTACTGAAATTCATAATCTTCAAATTTTAATTCTTAGATGTTGATCCACTTGTTGCAGATAACCTGCATGCGGGTGAAGAGCTTGTAGGATGCCCAATAGTTGAAGGCAGCCAAAGCAAGGAAAACAAAGAATGCTGTAATTGTTATACAATAGTCAGCTGTGGAACCATTGCTGAAGTTAATATGACTGAAGAAATCAAAAACTCCAGCTTCTCCTAATTTGTTGATTATGTATCCCAAAATCATACTAAGAAGAATGCCCGTGCAAGCTGTTAGCAATACAGGCAGCTTGCGATAGAATGTTCCGCCAAGTGTTGCGAAAGAATGGGAAAATAGTATGAATGAATAGAGGGTAATCCATTTCAGCCAGTCGTTGTCGAAAGGGTGAATTGTGGGAATAATATGGCTGAGCACAGCCCAGGTGATGCTGATATGAAAATCTGGAGTGATGATGAAACTAAAGATGAACTGTATAACATCGGCCAAGATTACTGCTGCAAAAAGTTGAACCAAAACACCGATACTCATCATGAGTAATCGGGCCACAAACTTCTCTAGATTACAAGCAGGAAGCATCAGGAAACTCTCTCTTTGCAATTTAGTCTTCATGTTATTGAATATACAACTTGCCAAGACGTAGAACGCGATGAATGCTATTACAGAAAAGAACATGCAAACACTTACCTGGTATTGATGACCAGCCAGCTCTACATCGGTTGAGTTAAGCCAATATCTCATGCTAAAAAGTCGCAATACACAATAGATGGAAATGCAGATGGCGAGACCTGCTGTAGCTCCAAGATGACGCTGCCAGTTGGTGAGAATATCCCAACGAAGTACCATGCTTAATCTATGTAAATCGAAATTCTTTTTCATAATCGTCTAATTTTTAATCGTTTAATTTTCCATTAATTACTGCATTGAAGAGCAACTCCAGGTTCATCTGTGTTTCCTGTTTTCCCTCCTGACGCTTGCAGATGGCGGCATTGCCCTGCAGGGTTGGCTCGGCGTAGAGCACGGTGTCGTCCATTTCCTGTGGGTTGCGATATTCGAAGGTGTATTTCCCGCAGATGTCTGAAACCGAAGCGTCGAGCAGAAGCTGGCTCTGGTTCATGATGATGATGTGGTCGAGTAACGACTCTACATCGTGCACCTGATGAGTAGAGATGATGAGGGTGCGGTCTTCCGTCATGTTGTTGGCGATGACCTTACGGAACTGGCTCTTCGATGGGATGTCGAGACCATTGGTTGGCTCGTCCATCAGAAGAAAGCGGGTACCCGTGGCGAGTGCGAAACTCATGAATACCTTCTTCTTCTGTCCCATCGAGAGTTCGTTCATCTTGAGAGAGAGTGGTAAATCAAAATCCTTGAGGCAACGGTCCAGCACTTCCTGCGAGAAGTTAGGATAGAACCCCTGGTTCATCTTCACGTAGGTGGCGAGGGAAACGTTGGGCAGTTCAAACTCTTCGGGCACCATGAAGATGTCCTTCAGCATCTCGGCTTTGCGTTCTTGTGCCGAAATGCCATCCACGAGAACGGTACCTTGTTGCTGGCGGAGCAATCCGCTGATGAGGTAGAGCAGAGTGCTCTTGCCTGTACCGTTCTTGCCAAGCAAGCCATAAATGTTGTTCTCCTTGAGTTCCAAAGAGAATTCTCTAAATACAAGGTGCTTGCTACCTGGGTATCTGAAATCAATGTCTTTAATCTGTATCATAATATTTAATGTTTTAGTGTACTACTTCAATAGAACACGGCAAAGGTATGCTTTTCTGCGATAAGTTCCAAACTTTTGGGCAATTATTTTCATACTTTAACGTATTGTTAACAATTCCACCTTATTATATTATAAGAAGAGTATGATATGGATGAATGTCTTGTAATATAGAGCATTATAAAAAAACAAAGGCATCAGAAAGCGAAAACTTCCCGATGCCTTGATGCTTTTTATTAAGTCGTTTAGATATATTTCATGAGAATATCCCAAACAGCAATGATGTGGCAGATACTACCAGCCAAAACGAAGAAATGGAACACGGAATGCATGTATTTCTTCTTGTTGATACTGTAGAATACGGCGCCCGTAATGTAGCAGACGCCTTCGGCAATAATCCACCAGACTGTGGCGGTGGATACGGAGTCTATCAAAGGTTTGAAGGCAACCAGCACCGACAATCCCATGCCCACAAAGCAGATGGTCTCCAGGTTGCTGTGATCCTTGAGTCTGGCAAAACTCATGATGGTTCCGGCAATGGCGCAAGCCCAGATAAAGATAAAAAGACTCCATCCCCAATATCCCTGGTCTCGCATCGCAATGAGTGTGATTGGCGAGTAAGAACCGGCAATATGCCAGTAGATGGCGGCGTGGTCCCATTTGCGGAGTCGCTCCTTCCATTTGCTCCAGGCAGAAACGGCATGATAAACCGTTGAGGCGATGTAAGACATCAGCATACCGAACAGATAGAGGATAACTCCCGCCGTAGCCCATCCGTTATGCATCGTAAAACACCAATATAAGAAGATGGCTCCCACGACAACGCCCATCAGGATACCTCCTGCATGCGACCATGAGTTCCAAAGTTCTTCTTTATGACTGAAATGTATCTTTAGTTTCATATCTCTGTATATCTTTTAGTTACACATTCTGTTGTATCAGGGAAATAGGGCATTCATGCCACCATACCAGAATCGTCATCAGCTATAACATTGCAAAGATACTAAGAATTTCTTAAAGTGGACTATCTTTTAGGAATTCTTTCGATTTCGGAAGTGTTTTCTTTGCTTTATTTGCTGATTGTTTGTCCTTTTCTGCTTTCTCTGGAAAATAAATCAAAAAAGTATTGGGGCGTATTGGATTTTTTTATATATTTGCGATGTGATAATGAGAAATCATGTCTAACAAAATTGAAACTATAAACGCAACTAATAATTTATCAAGGTAATATGAAATTAAAATCAATTGCACTTATATTGATGACGGTCGCACTTCCGGCGATGGCAGAAAAAGTATCTGTAAATACAAAGGGTATGTCGCTCATTCTCGATGTTGAGAATGGAAAGCCTGCCCAGTATCTCTATTTCGGTACTAAGTTGAATCCTAACGATTTGCAGAATCTGAAGGTCGCTACTGATGGGCGTATGGATGCTTATCCAGCCTACGGACTGAATACTCCAGCTGAAGCGGCACTTGCCATGCGGCATAGTGATGGCAATCTTTCAACTGCACTCGTGGCTATGGGCTGTGATGTGAAGAACGAAGGAAATGCTTCTGTTACGACCGTTCATCTGAAAGATCCTGTATATAATATAAAGGTAGATCTGAAATATCGTGCATACAATGATGTTGATATGATTGAGGCATGGACCGAGATTCTGAATGGTGAAAAGGGTACTGTAACCCTTACTACCTTCGCATCGGCTATGCTTCCTATCCGCCGTGGAGATGTCTGGATGAGTCATCTTTCCGGTACTTGGGCAGCAGAGGGACAGTTGAGTCATGAAAAACTGCAGCCAGGAGAATTTGTAATCCGAAACAATGATGGTACCCGCAATTCGCATACCGATCATGCCGAAGTTATGTTCTCGCTCGATGGTAAAGGACAGGAAAATGCGGGTAATGTTATTGGCGCAGCCTTGGTTTATAGCGGAAACTATAAACTGAAGACTGTTACCGATGATACCGAATATCATTATTTCTTTGCCGGTATCAATGAACAGAACTCAGAATATCATCTTAAAAAAGGTGAGACTTTCAAAACTCCTGCACTCGCTTTGACTTATTCAACGCAGGGCTTGAGCGGTGCAAGTAGAAACTTCCATAAATGGGGACGCAAATATATCTTGGCACATGGAGATAAGGAGCGTGATATCTTGCTCAACTCTTGGGAAGGTGTTTATTTCGACATCAACCAGAAGGGAATGGACCAGATGATGGCTGATATCCATAGTATGGGTGGTGAGCTCTTCGTAATGGATGATGGATGGTTCGGAACCAAATATCCTCGTGTTACTGATAACTGTGCGCTCGGCGACTGGGTGGTTGATACCAAGAAACTTCCTAATGGCATTGAAGGCTTGCTGAGTGATGCCAGGAAAAACCAGGTGAAGTTTGGTATCTGGATCGAACCGGAAATGACCAATACTACCAGTATGCTCTATGAGAAGCATCCTGATTGGGTTATCAAGGCTCCTAAGCGAGATGCTGTTCTGGGACGTGGCGGTACTCAGCTGGTGCTCGATCTCTCTAATCCAAAAGTGCAAGACTTTGTTTTCGGTGTAGTAGACAATTTACTTACTAAATATCCAGATATAGCCTACATTAAGTGGGACGCCAATATGGCCATTATGAATCATGGCAGCCAATACTTGTCTGCAGCCGATCAGAGTCATCTCTACATCGCTTATCATCAGGGATTTGCGAAAGTTATCGACCGTATTCGTGCTAAGTATAAGGATGTGGTGATTCAGTGTTGTGCAAGTGGCGGTGGTCGTGCTAACTGGGGTATGCTCCGTGGTTTTGATGAGTTTTGGGTAAGTGATAATACGGATGCCATGCAGCGTATTTATATGCAGTATGGAACCAGCTATTTCTTCCCAGCCATCGCCATGGCAAGTCATATTTCTGCTGTGCCAAACCATACCGTATTCCGCACTACTTCTTTGAAGTATCGTATTGATGTTGCAATGAGCGGACGCCTTGGAATGGAAATCCAGCCAAAGAATATGACGGATGAGGAGAAGGCTCTTTGCCGAAAGGCTATCTCTGAATATAAGGCGATCCGTCCTGTCGTTCAGTTTGGCGACCTTTATCGTTTGGTTTCTCCGTACGATAATCAGGGCTTGTCTTCTATTATGTATGTTAGTGAAGCAAAAGACAAGGCTGTCTTCTATTGGTGGAAATTGGCAAACTTCTATAATGTTCATTTGCCAAGAGTAAAGATGGCTGGTTTGGTTGTGAATAAGATGTATAAGGTAAAAGAACTTGATGTAATTGATAACAGGCCTCTTGATTGTGAGGGAAAATCTTACTCTGGTAAGTATCTTATGGAACATGGCTTGGAAATGCCGTATGTTCATGAGGTTGACTGGGGGAAGAAGAACGACTGGTCCTCTCGTGTTCTCTATTTAGAGGCAGAGTAGTTTTCTGGTACCAAAATATATGCATATATGTATGAATGTGCGCCCGCACGCAGATATGAGCGCGTGTATGTATATAATAAAGTGTTTGGTACACAAATAAGTGCAAAACAAGACGAAAGTGTTAAAATACTGTTAACAAACAAACTTTTTTCGAGAAATATTTGGTGGAATGGAAAATTGTTTGTACTTTTGCACTCGCTTTTGAGAAATACAATATCTCAAGCGAATAAAGAAAGAGTTCTTTGAAAGATTTTACATAAACAGACAAGTAGTACAAGAAG
>JAJWOH010000215.1:0-1902 GCA_021635485.1 Segatella copri
GCTCGGCAGACCTGCTGACTGCAGTGAGCAGACCTGCTGACTAGGCTCAGCAGAGCTGCTGAGCCTAGTGACAACTTTCCGGAAGCAGTCTCCTTGAACTCCATATTCTATCTCTTTGAACCTGATCAGACGTCTTCTTTCACTTACGCAGTCGTATTCTTCAGCTTACGGAGCCGTATCCTTCGGTTAACGGAGCCGTATCCTTCAGCTTGCATAGTCATATCCTTCAAAATACTCAATCGTCTCGTTTCGTTCACTCAGCCGTTTGCTTTAGCTCTTACAGGGCGCCTTGCTGGCTGCTATTATATCCTGAGTATTGCTCGGGACCAGGAACATTGGGTCCTTTTGTCTATTCTTGAACTGCATGCGAAGGTTCTGTATAATATAAACAAAAGAAGTCCGTGGACTTACACATTGTCCACGGACTTCTTGGAATATAATCTCAATGATTGGAATCTCTTACTTTCTGAAGTACTTTCCCACTACTGGCAGACTCTTCAATGGGAAATCCTTCTTCACGAGATAGGCGGCGAAGATGAGGATGAGCACCGTGTTGATGAGGCAGGCAATTCCACTGGAGAAGTATCTGTTAGCCTCGGTCATTCCGGCAAAGAGGATGAGGGCGAGAACCACATAAATCATAATCTCCTTCACCGGATAGTTGATAGGATACTTCTTCTGACCTACAAAGTAGGAGAGAAGCATGGCTGTTCCATAACCTGCGAAACCGGCCCAGGCACAGGCGATGTAACCATAAACTGGTACGAAGATAACGTTGATGGCAATCAATACCGCACAACCGATGCCTGAGAAGTAAGCACCCCAGATGGTCTTGTCGATGAGCTTGTACCAGAAACTGAGGTTGAAGTAAACTCCCATCATGATTTCGGCAGCCATTACGATAGGCACTACCTTCAATCCATCCCAGTAGTCGCGACCGATGATGTGGCGCAATACATCCAGATAACCTACCACCACCAGGAAAGCCAAGAGGGTGAAGATGACGAAATACTTCATCGCCGAAGCGTAAGTCTGTCGGTTGTCCTTATCCTTCGCCTTGCCGAATACGAATGGCTCGTAAGCATAGCGGAAAGCCTGGGTAATCATCGCCATGATCATCGCAATCTTGCTGGCTGCTCCGTAGATTCCGAGCTGCGCATGAGCATCCCCCTTCTCATAGATGTAAGGGAAGAGAATCTTGTCGGCTGTCTGGTTCAGAATACCGGCAATACCGAGCACGAGGATTGGCCAGCTGTAGCCCATCATCTTCCTGACGAGCACCTTACATTCACTCCAGGAGCATTTCTCGCCCATGAATCCTTCCTTCAGTTCCTTGTAGAAACAGAAGGTGATGGAGGCGGTGCAAACCAGGTTGATGTAGAAAGCATAACCCACATCGTGACCATCCATGATGACGTAGTAAACCAGGTTGAGCGCAATGTTCAGACCGATGAAGAGCAACTTGAAGGCAGCAAACTTCAATGGGCGCTTCTTGTATCTGAGGTAAGCGAACGGGATGCACTGGAAGGCATCAATAGCCACGGTTACGAACATGGTCCATACATAAGCCGGATGGTCGGCGTAGCCCATCGCATCGCTCAAAGGCGTGATGAAGAGGAATACCAGGGCGATGAAGAGTAGGGAAGTGAAGCCCACCATGCTCAATACCGTGTGATAAACCTTTTCTGAATTTTCTCCCTCCTTGTTGACAAAACGGAAGAAGGTGGTCTCCATTCCGTAGGTCAGGATAACGAGGAGTAATGCCGTATAGGCGTACATGTTGGTGATGACACCATAACCACCACTTGCGGCGCTGATCTTAGCCGTATAGAGTGGTACAAGCAGATAGTTGAGGAATCTGCCGATGATACTGCTCAAACCATAGATGGCGGTATCCTTTGC
>JAJWOH010000215.1:2002-3147 GCA_021635485.1 Segatella copri
TATTCCTGATGCTTACGCTTCCGAAATATACTGCCAATATATAGAAGGTGGTATCGGTGGAACCCTGGAAGATGCAGCTCAATCTGCCCACAAACGAATCAGGACCATAGTTCTTCATCGCCTCCAGCATCATGCCTCGTGCGCCACTTCCCGATAGCGGTTTCATGATGGCGGTAGGCAGGGCGCCTACGAAATCGGCATTCAAGCCGCATTGTTCTACCGACCACGAAATGCCTTGAATCACCATATCCATCGCTCCCGAAGCACGGAACACGCCGATGCCCACAAGGATAGCTACGAGATAAGGGATAATCTTCACCGCCGTAGTAAAACCTTCCTTCGCTCCCTCGATAAACGCATCATAAACATTCACTTTCTTCCAGAAACCAGCCAGGATGAAGCTGAGGATGATGCCCAGGAGAATCATGTTAGAAGCCAAGGTGGTTACCGTGTTCATCGTATCCTTGTCCATCTGTCCGAATCCCCAGATGATGATGCCTACGAAGGCGCACATTCCCAACAGAGTAGCGAGCAATACCGGCTGCAGGATGTTGATGCGCTGCCAGAGCGAAGTGATGATGATTCCGGCAAGCGTAGCCACGAGCGTAGCCATCAGGATAGGGATGAAGACATCCGTAGGCTGGGCTGCACCATAGGAGGCACGGAAGGCGAGGATGGTGGTAGGGATGATGGTGAGTCCTGAGGTGTTCAGAACCAGGAACATAATCATCGGATTCGTTGCCGTATCCTTTTTCGTGTTGAGTTCCTGCATCTGCTGCATCGCTTTCAATCCTGTAGGCGTCGCCGCATTATCGAGTCCCAGCATATTCGAAGCGATGTTCATGAAGATGCTTCCCATCACCGGATGGTTCTTCGGAATATCGGGGAAGAGACGGGTGAAGACCGGGCTGAGTGCTCTTGCCAACACATTCACAACTCCCGCCTTCTCTCCAATCTTCATGATGCCAAGCCAGAGGGCGAGCACGCCCGTCAGTCCGAGAGAAATCTCGAAGGCATTCTTGGAAGAATCGAAGGTGGAATCTACAATCTTCTGGAAGATAGTCGTATCTCCCATTGCCAATCCGATGAGTGCGAAGATGAACGCAATCACGAAAAATGCTATCCAAATGTAATTTAAAACCATA
>JAJWOH010000070.1:0-16371 GCA_021635485.1 Segatella copri
ATTAGTCTTCCAACTGGAACAGAGGATCATCTGGAGTCAGCATGGTTGGCTTCTGGTCGAATTCCTTCAAGAGCTGCTCAGAGGCATACTTCTTGTTTACTACCAGGCGGAACATGTACTCGTTGAACCAATCGTTGGTCATGATGAAGCAACCGGCAAAACCATTGTCTGCACCCCAGCTGTTCTCTACCTTCCACTTTACTGGCTTGCCATTGGCATCGAGATCTACAGCTGTCAGCGTCATGGCATGAGTAGAACCACTATCGAAAGTAGCGATGCGGTCAGCCTTGTTCATTGGGAATGAGGTATTGAAGAGGCTTCCATAGTCGAAGTTGTCGAGTGCCAGATAGCCGCGCTTGCGGTCGAGCTGCTTGCCCACATCATAGCTTGAATACATCTTATGACCGTCCTTCAGAGAGGCGATGGCGAGCTGGGCAATCTCCTCCATAGGCAGGTTCAGGTACTTCCAGTTATGGCCATCGTAAGTGTGGCGGTCGTACTCTACCTCGTATGTCTTGTGGTAAGGACGGCGTGGATCGTTCATCACCATCAGGAAGGTACCGTTCAGGTCCTTGCCTACGGTTTCCTCATAGAAACTCTTAGGAGTATACTTCTTCGCCTCGCCAACCTGCTTGCCATCCTTGTCGCGGAAAGCATAGGTAAATTCCTTTACCGGTTCACCGAGAGTAAGACTCAGCATGTGATAAACCTGACCGAGCATCTCGTTCTTGCGAGCCTGGATAGCTGCCGACTTCTTGCCCTGAGCCACCATCTTGCGGAGTTCCAGACCATACTCGCGGAGTTTGCTGCTTACGAGACGGCTCATCTTGGAAGTATTATTGCTTGAGAAAGTCTCAGGCTGGGCACTCATAGGTACGAGACCATACTTGCTTGCCAAATCGGCAACACCACAGAAAGTACCACCATCATTGAGCGGATTCTTGAAGAAGAACTGCACCTGAGGATCCTCGATGCTCTTCTTGCCAAGGTCGATAATACCCTGAAGCATCAGGTTAGCCTTCTCCAGCTGGTCATAGAAGAAGAGATAATCCTGAGAATACTCCACCACTCTACCCTGCTTGTCGTTGACAGCAAAGTTAGAACGGAGCACATTGAAACCGCTGAACATCCAGCAACGGCCCGAACTCTTCTGGTTGTGAATGCTCTGCGAAGGAGTCTCGATGCTGAAATGAGTATCAACCGGAGCCTCGTTGGCATGATTCTTCACAAGGTCATCAATGTTGTTGTTGGCAATCGCATTGAAGAGTGCCTTGTTGGCTACACCTGCCTGCTGGCTTTTCTCCATCTGCTGGAGAGCAGACTGACTGATGCCGCCACCCTTGGTCTGCGCCATCAGAGACATGGAAGCCATCATCATGGCTCCCAAAAGTAATACATTTTTTCTCATCACGATAAAGGTATTTATTTGCTTATTGTTATATAACTAATTCCGGATTTCATTCCTTTTTCAGAAATTTCCTTTGCAAAAATACAAAGAATAATCGGAAAAAGCGAAAATATTGCCTCAAAAGTGCTTTATATAGGAAAAAAGCATTATCTTTGCACAAGATTTTCACGAAGAAAACATGGACAAGAACAAGTTTAGTCTATTAAATAGTATAAAATACCCGGAAGATTTGAGACGGCTGAGCATTGACCAGCTGCCACAAGTCTGCAAAGAGTTAAGAGAAGACATTATCGACGAGGTTGCCGTCAACCCCGGTCATTTTGCCTCCTCTCTTGGCGTGGTGGAAATAACCGTAGCCCTACATTATATCTACAACACCCCATACGACCGTATTGTATGGGATGTGGGACACCAGGCTTACGGACATAAGATATTAACAGGACGCCGCGAAAACTTCTGCACCAACCGCAAGTTGCACGGCATCCGTCCATTCCCTACACCTTTAGAAAGCGAATATGATACCTTCGCCTGCGGACATGCGAGCAATTCCATCTCCGCAGCACTCGGTATGGCCGTTGCCGCACGCGAAAACGGAGATACCGACAGGCACGTGGTAGCCGTCATTGGCGATGGAGCCATGAGCGGCGGACTGGCATTCGAGGGACTGAACAACGTATCAAGTACACCTAACGACATGCTTATCATCCTGAACGACAACGATATGAGCATCGACCGGGCTGTGGGCGGTATGGAGAAATATCTCCTGAACCTCGATACCAACGAGACCTACAACCGCCTCCGTTTCAAGGCATCGCAGTGGCTGCACTCCAAAGGCTATCTCAACGAAGACCGCAAGAAGGGCATCCTGCGCCTGAACAATGCACTGAAGTCGGCACTGAGTCATCAGCAGAACATCTTCGAGGGTATGAATATCCGCTACTTCGGACCTTTCGACGGTCATGACGTGAAGGAAGTGGCGAGAGTACTCAAACAGCTTAAGAACATGAAGGGTCCTAAGCTGCTGCATCTGCATACCACCAAGGGAAAGGGTTACGAACCAGCCGAGAAGAGTGCTACCATCTGGCACGCGCCAGGCAAATTCGATCCGGAAACGGGTGAGAGAATCATTGCCGATACCAGCAACCAGCCTCCTAAATATCAGGATGTTTTCGGAGAGACGCTGCTGGAACTGGCTCAGAAAAATCCGAAGATTGTAGGTGTGACACCAGCCATGCCTACAGGATGCTCCATGAACATCATGATGAAGGCGATGCCAAACCGTACCTTCGATGTAGGTATTGCCGAGGGGCATGCCGTCACCTTCTCAGGAGGTATGGCGAAAGACGGACTCATCCCATTCTGCAACATCTACAGTTCGTTTGCACAGCGTGCCTACGATAACATCATCCACGACATGGCACTGCTCAACCTGCCGGTTATCATGTGTCTTGACCGTGCCGGACTGGTAGGTGAAGACGGACCAACCCATCATGGTGCCTTCGATATGGCGGCTCTCCGTCCGATTCCGCATCTCACCATCGCATCTCCGATGAACGAACATGAGTTGCGCAACCTGATGTATTCAGCCCAGTTGCCAGGTCATGGCAGCTATGTAATCCGTTATCCGAGAGGCAAGGGTGTGCTCGTAGACTGGCGCAACCCGATGGAAGAAATCAAGACCGGTACCGGCAGAAAACTGAAAGACGGCACCGATGTAGCCGTTCTTACCATCGGTCCTATCGGAAACGATGCCGCCCAGGCTATCGCTGAGGTAGAAGCCGAAACCGGAATGAGCATCGCCCACTACGATATGCGATTCCTCAAGCCACTCGATGAAGACATTCTGAAAGAGGTGGGCGAAAAGTTCAGCCGCATCATCACCATCGAAGACGGCGTTCGTATGGGCGGTATGGGCTCTGCCGTACTGGAATGGATGAACGACCATGACTATCAGCCAAAGATGACCCGAATGGGATTGCCAGATGAGTTTGTGGAACACGGAACCGTGGCACAGCTTAGGGAAATCGTGCATCTCGATAAAGAATCAATCAAAGAAGCAATTAAGAAATGAAAATAATCATAGCTGGCGCATATGCCATAGGTACTCATCTGGCGAGACTCCTGTCACGCAGCAATGAAGAGATTACGCTCATCGATGAAAGCGAAGAGCGCCTGGCAAGCATTGGCTCCGACTGCGACCTGCTCACCATGCTGGGCAAGCCTACCAGTCTTCACATCTTACGCGATGCGGGGGTAGCAGATGCCGACCTTTTCATCGCCGTTACTCCGGTAGAAAGTACCAACATCACAGCTAGCATCCTTGCCAAGAACCTGGGTGCCAAAAGAACGGTGGCCCGTGTGGATAACCCGGAATATATGGATCAGCAGGCTCAGGAATTCTTCAAAGGATTAGGTATCAGCAAACTGATTTATCCGGAGATGCTCGCAGCCGTAGATATCAATAACGGACTGAAAATGAGTTGGGTACGTCAGCGCTGGGATGTGCACGACGGCGCACTCGTCATGCTCGGCATCAAACTGCGCGAAGGATGCGAGATACTGAACGAACCGCTCAAGAACATCAGCGGTCCTAACGACCCATACCACGTGGTAGCCATCAAGCGAGGCAGTGATACCATCATCCCTGGCGGTAACGACGAGCTGAAACTCTACGACCTCGCCTACTTCATGACCACCCGCAACTATATCCCATATATCCGCAAGATTGTAGGCAAGGAACACTATGTGGATGTGAAGAACGTGATGATTATGGGTGGCGGACGCACAGCCGTAAGAGCCGTGAAGAAGATGCCGGAATATATGGAATGCAAGATTATCGAGATGAGCGAGGAGCGCTGCGAATATCTCAACGATATCCTCGATGAGAACAAGACGCTCATCATTCATGGTGACGGACGCGACATTCCGCTGCTCGTAGAAGAAGGTATCCGCAGCACGCAGGCCTTCGTGGCACTGACCGGTAACGCCGAAACCAATATCCTGGCCTGTCTTACAGCCAAGAGAATGGGTGTGCGCAAGACGGTGGCTGCCGTAGAAAACGTAGACTACGTGAGCATGGCAGAGAGTCTGGATATCGGTACCATCATCAACAAGAAGATGATTGCCGCCAGCTACATCTACCAGATGATGCTCGATGCCGACGTGATGAACGTGAGATTCCTGATGAGCGCCAACGCCGATGTGGCAGAATTCATAGCCAAAGAAGGTTCAAAGGTAACCCAAAAACCGGTGAAAGAACTCGGCATGCCTATCGGTGTAACCATCGGTGGACTGGTTCGCGGTGAAGAAGGAATGCTCGTTTCGGGTAATACCCAGATAGAACCGGGCGACTCGGTGATGGTTTTCTGCCACAACATCAACATGAAGAAAATTGAGAAATACTTCATCTAAGCGTGAAGGAGATAGAGACATACTTCATATATGATAAACAGAAAATTAATATATAAGATTTTAGGGCAACTGCTTTTCATAGAAGCATTCCTGCTCTTCGTCAGTCTGCTGGTAGCTTTCTATTACCAGCAGGACGACATCTTTGCCTTCATTGTGGCAACACTTACCACCATCGGAGGCGGGCTGGTGCTGAAATGGCGAGGACACGGAGCCGATAACTCAATGTCGCGCCGTGATGCCTATCTCGTGGTAACGCTCTCATGGATTGTATTCAGTTTCTTCGGAACCCTCCCCTTCATGATAAGTGGATACATCAACAACTTTACCGATGCCTACTTTGAAACCATGTCGGGATTTACGACAACGGGAGCCACGATATTAGACGATGTAGAATGCTTCCCCCACGGACTGCTTTTCTGGCGTTCGCTCACCCAATGGATAGGCGGTCTGGGAATCGTGTTCTTCACCATCGCCCTGCTGCCATCGCTTGTAGGAGGACAGACCAAGGTGTTTGCTGCCGAGGCTACAGGACCTATCAAAACGAAACTGCATCCCCGGCTTTCCACTTCGGCTAAATGGATATGGAGTATCTATCTGATGCTCACCATTGCCTGCATCGCATCCTACTATGTGGCAGGAATGAATCTCTTCGACAGTTTCAACTATGCGATGACCACTACGGCTACAGGAGGTTTCTCTACCCACAACAGCAGTACCTCGTTTTTCCATTCGCCGGCGCTGGAATACATCTGTGCCTTCTTCTGCTTCCTGTCGGGTGTTAATTTCACCCTGCTCTATGCAGCCGTCATCAAGTTCAAGATCAAAGATCTGTTCAAGAATTCAGAGTTTAAGTTCTATATGCTCCTCGTTACAGCCTTCACGGCTTTCATCATGGTAGAGCTGATAGCGATGCGCAACTACGATGTGGAACATGCCTTCCGCAGCGCCATCTTTCAGGTGGTATCATTCATCACCACCACGGGATTATTTAACGACGATGCTGCTGTGTGGCCTCACGTTACCTGGGTGGTATTGGCAGCCTGCATGTTCTTCGGAGCCTGCTCGGGCAGTACGAGTGGAGGCTTGAAATGTATCCGTGGCGTGATGTTGGTAAGAATGGTGAAGAATGAATTCCGCCAGATTCTGCATCCTAACGCCGTGCTGCCATTGAAGATTGATGGTGTGAACGTACCGATGCAGAAGCGTGTTACGCTGCTTGCCTTCCTCACCACTTATCTCATCATCTGTCTGGTGATATCGTTCACGATGATAGCCATGGGCATCGACAACACCAATGCCATCACCATCACCCTGAGTTGTGTGGGTAATGTGGGACCTACGCTGGGTACGGAAATCGGACCAACCATGTCGTGGAGCGAACTGCCGGATGTGGCAAAATGGTTCTGTTCGCTGATGATGCTCATCGGCCGTCTGGAGATATTCAGTGTGCTGGTTATCTTTACCCCAGCGTTCTGGAGAGAAAACTAATTGACCAGTTAGAAACTAAGAGAAAAAAAGATATTTGGAGTAAAAAAATACACTTACTAGACTAAGTATATTTCGCCCAAAAAGCGTTATATATAATAAGGTATAGGTTCAGCAAGAGCCTTACCGGAGAGTAAGAAACCGTACTGAAGAGTACATTTATAAACTAAATATAGGTAATAATGAAACCATTAAAATTTCAACCGCTATTAAAATCCACCATCTGGGGTGGCAGTAAGATTATCACTTTCAAGCATCTCGACGTAAAGCAAGAGAATGTGGGAGAAAGCTGGGAAATCTCTGGAGTACCAGGAAATGAAAGCATCGTAGCCGATGGCGAGATGCAGGGCAAGAGCCTCAACGAGGTTGTTGCAGAACGGAAGGGAAGCTTCCTCGGAGAAGAGAACTACAAGCGTTTCGGCAATGAGTTTCCACTGCTCATCAAGTTTATCGATGCCAACCGCGACCTCTCTATCCAGGTGCATCCTAATGATGAAATTGCCAAGAAGCAAGGTAAGGAACGCGGCAAGACCGAGATGTGGTATGCGCTGCCATGCGAGCCGGATGCCAAGCTCTACAACGGCTTGAAGATGCAGATTACTCCTGAGCAGTACAAGGAGATGGTAGAGAACGATACCATCACCGATGCCCTGGCTCAGTATAACGTGAAGGAGGACGACTGCTTCTTTATCCCAGCCGGCAGAATCCACACCATCGGAACAGGCTGTTTCGTTGTCGAGATTCAGCAGACCAGCGATGTTACCTATCGCATCTACGACTTCAAGCGCAAGGACAAGGATGGCAACTATCGTCAGCTCCACACCAAGGAAGCTGCCGAGTGCATTGACTACACCGTATTGCCAGACTATCGCCAGCACTACACTCCTGCCAAGAACCAGGGTGTAAGTATGGTACAGTGCCCTTACTTCACCACAGCCGTTTATGATCTTGATGAGCCAATGACACTGGATTATTCAGAGTTGGACAGCTTCGTGATTCTGATTGGCTTGAAGGGTGAGGCTAAGATTACCGACAACGAGGGTAACGAGATTACGCTCCAGGGCGGCGAAAGCATCGTTGTTCCTGCCAGCACCAAGACATTGAAGATAGAAGGAACCCTGAAGTTCCTGGAGACATACGTATAATTTTAAAGGTAAAAAGGTAAAAAAGTAAAAAGGTAAAAAGAAAACAGGCAGATGACATCCCGCCAGGCTCTTTTTACCTTTTTACTTTTTTACCCTTTTACCTTTTTACTTTTTTACCTTTCCAAATACTTTTCCACATCCGCCTGAATCTTCTGGAATTCGGGAGAGAACTGGTAGAAGGTGTTCTTCTTCATCATCATCTTCACCTTGCCCAGACTATTCTCATAACATGCCATTTCGGTGCGGGCCTGCTCGGAATGGAGGGCACGGTCGCGGATTTCGTTCTCCCTATCGTTGCGCAAAGCATCGCAGACGCTCTGGACGATAGGACTAACTACCAGGTCGAAGAGATGATGACCCTGAATATATAAATAGGTATTGCTCTCGTTTACACCCAGACTGTTGAGATAAAGAGCCATTTCATCCAACTCATCCTTAAACTTCTTGAAGCGGCGCTCCAGCTGGAACAGCTTTGCCCGCACCTTCTTTCCCAAATAATCTATCGCCCATTTAGGATCCTGGATTCGGACAGAAGGCAGCATGATGACCTTATCAAACTCCGCCATATCAAAATGCATCGACATCTTGCGATGACGAACATAAAACAGCATGTGCCATAAAAAGAGGGGCCAGATGGTACGGGAATAGGACTCAAGAAAACGCTCGAAATCGAAGATGCGACGGTCGTTGAGCGTCACCATCACACAGGTTTCGTGCAATCCTCTGGCATAACATTGGAAGTTTTCAATGGCATAGGCATAGGTATGGAAGATGTAAGGATTCTCCAACATCTGCTGGGAAGACTCGGTTGAGCCCTGACGCAGATAATCGTAATCGGCATCTACACAGGCTATCATATCCCTACCTACTCCCTTCAGCATACTGGAGATAGCAGCCTTCTTGCCTCGGTCTAAATGCTGGTTACGGGTAGGCAGCATGATATCAAAATAGCGTTTTTCATTCTCAAACTTTCCCAGTACAGAACGCCAGAAGAAGACATCATCATAGCTCTCGACGTAAGCCACAATCTTGCGCCGAGCCTTCTTCGAGGTCATCCTGTTGGCTGCCTCGAAGAACTGGGAATTGATATTATCGGTTAAACGTTTAGCCATAAGCTGAAAAAATCAACATTCAACACTTAACATTCAACATTACGAAATCGTAATATCATTCACATCCGTCACCCTATCGGTCCATCCATCCATGACCACAGCAGGACTGTGGGTGGTCATGATGATCTGGATATTCGGATTAAGCTGCAGCACCAGACCGATGAGCTGCTTCTGCCATTCGAAATGAAGACTGATTTCAGGCTCATCCATAAAGAGGACGTATGACTGGTTGTCCTCCACCAGCACGGTGAGGAGGATGGCAAGAATCTGCTTCTCACCAGCCGAGAGCTGATAAGGCGAGAGCTGCTCGCCTATCTGATTGAAGCGGATTTCGTTGGCAGTACGGATGATGGTCTTGCCGGTATCCTTGAAAAGATTATCTACCATATCCTGGAACATCTTCTTCGGTTCACTCAGTTTCTGAGCCTTGAAGGCTGCATCCGGTTCGCCACTCTGCAAGACGGCGATGATGCGGTTGCCTATGTTCACCTGGTAATCCAGATACTTGCGCTGCAGCTGGAAGAGCTGCCAGTCGAGTTCGGTAACCAGGGTAAGGTCTATCTTGTTGATCATCTCGGCATTCATCAATGGTCTATCTACCGAGCGGATTACATCATATCTAATCCACTTTGCCTCCTCCGGTTCCACCTTCAGATGCACACCTTTGATCATGTGACTAGGGAATTCACCGCCAGCCGCCAGACCCTTTACCACCTTATTTAATATAGTACTCTTGCCCACGCCGTTTACACCACTCAGGATATTGACACGGCGGTCGAGGTTCCAAAGAATATGTTTGGTACCGCTCCAGAGAGATTCAATCTCTATCTGTTTGATATAATCAGCATATTTCTGCATAAGAATAATCTCCTATCTTTAATAGTCAAGAACGGAAAAAGACTATTGTCTTAACTTCTTAACTCCTTTAAGTTTCAAAAAATATACCGCAAATATAGCAAAATTCCTCGAATTTTTGTACCTTTGCACTCGATTTTATTCAAAAATAGGAAGATTTAAATAGAAATAAGGAAAAAATGGATAACAAACGACCTCTTATCGCCCACCTGTGCCTCTTCTGTTCCGGCGCATTCTGGGGACTGATGGCTCCCGTAGGCAAGGATGCCATGCTTCACGGCATCGACGGCATCGACCTGGTGAGCTTCCGTGTATTGGGTGGTGCCCTCCTCTTCTGGCTCACCTCGCTCTTCACCAAGAAAGAGCATGTTCCAGTAAAAGACATCTTCAAGTTTGCTGCTGCCGGGCTCTTCGCCCTCGTATTCAACCAGTGTTCTTACACCATCGGTCTGAACATGACCTCGCCTAGCAATTCCAGCATTATGACCACCTCGATGCCTATCTTCGCCATGATTCTCTCCTTCCTGATATTGAAGGAGCCTATCACCTGGAAGAAGGCGCTCGGCGTGCTGATGGGATGTGCTGGTGCTGTCATCATCATCACGACAAGTGCCACAGCAGGCAATGCCAAAGTGGGAAACATCTGGGGTGACCTGCTCTGTATGTCGGCGCAGCTTTCTTTCGCCCTCTACCTGTCGCTCTTCAAGAACCTGCTGTCTAAGTATTCGCTCTTCACCATCAACAAGTGGATGTTCCTCTGGGCAACAGTTCTGATATGGCCTTTCACCATCAGCCACGTGGTGCGCATCGACTTTGCCCATGTTCCGATGAGCACCTGGTGGGAAACGGGCTACGTGGTTCTCTTCGGCACCTATCTGGGTTACATCTGCATGATGATTGGTCAGAAGACGTTGCGCCCTACCGTGGTAAGTGTATATAATTATGTGCAGCCGCTGGTATCGGTTACCGTGAGTGTTATCGTGGGTCTCGCCGTATTCAAGGGTATGCAGGCGATTGCTGCCATCCTCGTATTCTCTGGTGTATGGCTCGTGGTAAAGAGCAAGTCGAAGCATGATATCGACCAGCACGACCACAGCCTGGCTTACGAGAAAAGGCATGCTTAAAAGATTTAATGTCGATTTATAAAACTGAAACTGTCCCCATCTGAGATAACAGATGAGGACAGTTTTTTATATAAGAAAAGAAAATCAGCAACCGAAGTAAACCATCAGTCCGCCCAATACGATATAAAGCAGGGCGTATGGGATGGCCGAACGGAGAATCTCTCCATCCTTTCCCTCCATATCGCAGGCTGCAGTAGCAATGGCGATGCTCTGCGGACTGATCATCTTGCCACCCGTGGCTCCCGTAGTGTTGGCAGCAACCAGCCAGTTTTCCTGACCGCCCTCCATACCGAAGAATGTGCTCTGCCCCGTCATGCCCAACTGATTGGCAACATGAGCCTGGAGCTTGGCAAAGAGGATATTCGAAGAGGTATCAGAACCTGTTACGAAGGTTCCGATGGCACCAATCATCGGCGCTACCAGAGGATAGTAATCGCCCGTCACTGCCACCAGTCCGGAGGCGATGGCAGTAATCATTCCCGAATAGTTCATCACACTTGCCAGGGCTATCAGCGAACAGATGGTCACCACCGTCTTACGCAGATTCACCATGGTACGGGCAAGAATCACCATCAATCGCTTGAGGCTCAATCCCTGAATCAATCCACCAATCGTAGCACCCAGGAAGAGCATCAGGCCCGCATTGGAAATCCAGCCAAACTTAAAGGTGCTGTCGAGCACAGGCAGATGAACCGTACTCACCAGATGACTTTTGAGGAAAGCATTGACCGGAGGACAGAGTGCGCCGGAAACCAGGATGAATATCAATATAAAGAGGTAAACGCTCCAAGCCTTCAGGCTCTCGGCAAGCGTAAAGGTTTCCTTATCCTGCACCTTGCTCTTTCTGGCAAACACCTTGGCGTATGCGATGATGGCAATAATGGCAGCCAGCGAACCGATGATGGCTGGAGTCTCGGAACCGAGATAATAGCCGCAGACAAACTGCACTACCACGGAAATCATTCCCACCCAGAGGGCGATGATGAGATTCTTGATAAGATTGTGCTTATCGGTAAGCGTCAGGATGATGAAAGGCAGGATGATAAAGAGAGGTGCCAGCTGGATAATGGCGAAGGCCGAAGTCTCGCAAATCTGTGCCGCCGAAGCCGATCCGCTTTCCGCCACCTCGTTACAGAGCGTAGTAACCGGTACACCCACGGCACCAAATCCCGTAGCCACGGTATTACCAATCAAGGAAACCAGAGCCGAGAACATCGGTTTGAAGCCGAGTCCGATGAGGATGGCAGCAGGTATCGCCACCGCCGTTCCGAAGCCCGCCATACCTTCGAGCAGTCCGCCGAATCCCCATACGAGGAGCAGCACGAGCAGTCCCTTATCATCGGTAATCGATGTAAACTGCCTCTTGATCACTTCTATCTGCTTGCTTTCCACGAGGATATTATAGCTGTAGATAGCCATCAGGATGATGATGAGAATCGGGAATACCGCCTTCAGGATGCCTTCCACCACCGCCCATCCCGTCAGGGCGATCACGCTATCCTCCGCATGTTCCGGGGCTATCATGCCTAGCGGCGAAGCTGCGAAGAGAGCGAGCAACACGGTAACTACGAGCGTCAGTAAGGCGCTTTTATGACCTGCCATCTTGAAGCCGAGCATCAGGATGAACAGCAACACGATGGGAATAATAGAAACTACAGATGCCATAAGCCATTCAGTTTTTTATTGTTTTCGATTGCTAAATTTTATGTTTATGACTGCAAAAATAACATTTTTCTTTGAAAAAAGAAAGCATTTTTTGAAAAAAATCTCTTCTTAGATGTCCGATTTTTCAATTTCATACGTCTATAGAGTGTAAAGGTTATGAGAACAGAAGAATTCAACCATATCATCCTACCGATGCGCAGCGACTTGAAAGCGTATGCGCTAAGGTTGACTGAGAGTGACGACAATGCCGAAGACCTCGTGCAGGAAGTCATGCTCAGGCTGTGGGACATGCGCCAGAATATCCACGCAGAAGATAACCTCAAGGCGCTCGCCATCACCATCATGCGCAACAAGTTTTATGACCAGTGCAGGCATGAGGAGCGGAACTTCACCACCGACAAGGTGATGGAAGTACCCATAGAAGACCGGCGGGCAGAGCAACGGGACGAGGTAAACCTCATCAAGCAGATAGTGGCACAGCTTCCGCCCTTGCAACAGCAGATATTCCGCATGAAGGAGATAGAAGGCTATACTGCCGATGAAATCATGCAGATAACGGGATGCACAGCAGATAATCTCCGAAAGAATCTCTCCAGAGCCCGACTCAAAATCAGAGAGACCTATATGAACATCGTGAAACAGAACAAAATAAAGAAGGAGGAAAAGTTATGAATGATGAAATAAAAAGAATACAGAACTTGCTCGACAAGTATATGGATGGTGCCACATCCAATGAGGAAGAGGCAACGCTCAGAAAATATTTCGAAGAGCATGCCAATGATATTCCGGAAGAATGGGAATCCTACCGCGCCCTCTTCAGCTATATCGGATTCGAACAGATGAATCTTTCTCAAATTCTAAAAGGAGAAGAAGAGAAGGAGGAGGATTTCGAAAAAAAAGATATCGAGAAGGAAGAAATCCCAAAGAAGGAAGCTTCTCGCAGCAGATGGCTCAAATATTTCGGCACTTCTGTGGCAGCCGCCGCTATCATCGCATTCCTGATTGTGGGCATCCAGAAGATAACCCAGCCTCAGCCTGAATGTTATGCGGTTATCGATGGAAAGGTTTATACCGACCAGGAGTTCGTTCATAACGAAGCCCTGGATGCCCTGGAAGATGTTTCGGCAGATTCCGAAGATCCATTCAGTGCCCTGGATATGATGAAACAATAAATTCATCTTTTAGATGAAACAATCAATCAAACTATAAAGTATAATATATATAATAAGGTATAGAATATGAAACGATGCAACTTGATAAAACGCTTCTTCATCGGACTGCTTCTTATCGTGGTAGCCTCGATTTCGGCTAATGCCCAGGAGGGACTATACGTAAAAAGTATATTCCAACGCTTCGGACACGCCAAGGGATGCAAGATGGTTACGATGCAGAATGCGCAACTCAAAGGTTACAAGCTCAAGATATACAAGAGCCTGGTATATAAGAACCATGCCACGGAAATAGCCCACTATCTGAAGTCCGACCGCAAGGCTGCGAAAAAGATCAGAGAGGTGGTGGAGAATGGCAAGATGGTGAGCGGCTATTACATGATGGCACCCTTGAGCAATGGCAACAACCGCTTTATCCTCTTCAGCAATCCGAGTGAAAGCAAGGGAACCGTGATTTATATCGAAGGCGAGCTGTCGCCCGAAGATATCATGAAACTCTGCTATTCCAGAAGATAGAAGCAACATTTTTCTTCTGGAATCTTCTCAATAAGAATAAGAAACAACATAAAATAAAGTATTATGAATATCAAAAACGTAATGATGATGGCTGCCATGATGCCAGCCTTCGCCCTTGCTGAAACCAACAGCAACAGTGCACCAGCCTCTGTAGAGGCTAACGACACCACAATCAGAGTGAACGACCAGAACATCGTCATCAAGCAGGATGGCGAACAGACTTCTGTGAAGATATATAAGATGAACGGCAACGAGATGACCAAGATTTCCGAAACCCAATTCGTAGATGGTCAGGAAGTAGAAAAGGTATTTGTCACCTCACCATTCATCCCTCAGACCTTGAGCAAGCGCAAGCGCAGTCTGGAGAGTCATTATCCAACCTTCTTCTTCGGCTGCAGCCAGTTGCCAGGCAGCAGGGGAAGCATGGGAGGCAACAGCGAGATGCACAGTCGCGACTCCAAGTCGTGGGAATGGGGCATCACCCTCACCAGTCTCTGCTTCCGCCTTTCCAACGAAATGGCGCTCACCTCCTCCCTCTCCATCGGACAGGTACACCACCATTTCAAGGACAATTATGTATTAAGCACCGAAAACGGGGTATCAGCAATGACTCCGATAGAAGGCGAAACGCTGAAGAAAAGCTATATCAGCTACAATGTGCTCCGCCTGCCTATCATGCTGGAGTGGCAGAAGCGCATAGGATACCATGATGCATTCCTGGCTTTAGGTCCATCGGTAGAATACCGCTGGCACGAGCATTCCCGCTACTTCATAGGCAAGCACAAGCATACCGAAACGGGCGATATCAACCTCAACCCTATCGGCGTGAACCTCGAAGCCCGTGCCGGCTACTCAGGAGTGATGCTCTACGCCCGTGCCGGAGTAACCCCGCTGCTCAAGAAAACCAAGGCTCCCGAGTGCTACCCAATGACCATCGGCTTAGGATTTAGACTGTAATTTCTCTCAAAAAATCGAAAAAAATGCCCGAATACCACAAACGTGGTAGCAGGAATACTACTCATATGCTATTTCAGAATCCAGAAAATCGCCGTACCTTTGCAGCGTCAATCAGAACAAACAGTCTGATGACTTTCAGAAGAACATCAGAATGTCTTTCAGAGAGAACATCAATCTGATTTCTGGGCGGCAATTTATATAAATGAATAAGATTAAATATTAACGTAAAATTAAAGAAAGGACATAGATTATGAGTACAGAAAAGAAACTTCGCTTTGAGACACTTCAGTTGCATGTAGGTCAGGAAAATCCAGATCCAGCTACCGACGCTCGTGCGGTGCCTATCTACCAGACCACAAGTTACGTGTTCCGCAACTCTCAGCACGCTGCCGATAGATTCGGACTCCGTGACGCAGGTAACATCTATGGTCGCTTGACCAACTCTACTCAGGGTGTATTCGAAGACCGTGTAGCTGCCCTCGAGGGTGGTGTAGCAGGTTTGGCTGTCGCTTCTGGTGCTGCCGCCGTTACCTACGCTCTGCAGAACATCCTTCAGAATGGCGACCACATCGTAGCTGCCGACAACATCTATGGTGGTACTTATAACCTCATCACTCATACATTATCCACACAGGGTGTAAGCTACACCATCGTAGATCCTCGCAACTTCGAGCAGGTAGAGGCTGCCATCCAGGACAATACCAAGGCACTCTATGCAGAGACCTTCGGAAATCCTAACTCAGATGTAACCGATATCGATAAGTTGGCAGAGATTGCTCATCGCCACAACATCCCATTGATTATCGATAACACCTTCGGCACTCCATACCTCATCCGCCCTATCGAGCACGGAGCAGACATCGTGGTTCACTCAGCAACCAAGTTCATCGGCGGTCATGGTTCATCTCTCGGTGGCGTCATCGTAGATGGCGGTAAGTTCGACTGGAAGGCAAATGCCGACAAGTTCCCTACTCTCGCCAAGCCAGACCCATCTTATCATGGTGCCGTATTCGCAGATGTAGCCGGAGCAGCAGCCTTCGTAACCCGAATCCGTGCGGTCATCCTTCGTGATACCGGTGCAACCATCTCTCCATTCAATGCCTGGATTCTTCTTCAGGGCTTGGAGACATTGAGCCTCCGTGTAGAGCGTCACGTTCAGAATGCATTGAAGGTGGTAGAGTATCTGGAGAACAACCCTAAGGTGGCTAAGGTTAATCACCCAGCCGTTCCTTCTCATCCAGACCACGAGCTTTACAAGAAGCTCTTCCCTAACGGCGGTGGTTCTATCTTCACCTTCGATATCAAGGGCGGTGAGAAAGAGGCATGGGAGTTCATCGACCACCTGCGCATCTTCTCTTTGCTGGCTAACGTAGCCGACGTGAAGTCACTGGTTATCCACCCAGCAACAACCACCCACTCTCAGTTGAGCCCAGAGGAGTTGGAGGAGCAGCACATCTATCCTTCTACCGTTCGCCTGAGCATCGGTATCGAGAACATCGACGACCTGATTGAGGCACTCGATGA
>JAJWOH010000070.1:16471-18007 GCA_021635485.1 Segatella copri
TTATGGCAAAGATATATAAGCAGATTACTGATTTAATCGGTAAGACCCCATTGGTAGAATTGGGTAAGTATTCAGCATCCAAGGGTTTGGAGACTCCTGTGATTGCTAAGGTAGAATTCTTCAATCCTGGCGGAAGCGTAAAGGATCGTATCGCCCTTGCGATGATCGAAGACGCCGAGCAGAAGGGCATCCTGAAACCAGGTGCCACCATCATTGAACCAACCAGCGGTAACACGGGTGTAGGTCTGGCTCTGGTATCAGCCGTAAAGGGCTATCACCTCACCCTCACCATGCCAGAAACCATGAGTGTGGAGCGCAGAAACCTGGTGAAGGCTTACGGTGCAGAAGTGAGATTGACCAGCGGCAAGGACGGAATGCCTGGCGCCATCAAGGCTGCCGAAGAGCTCCGCGATTCCATCCCAGGCTCTGTGATTTTGGGACAGTTTACCAACCCAGCCAATCCTGCCAAGCACTATGCCACAACTGGACCAGAAATCTGGGCTGATACCGATGGCGAGGTTGATATCTTCGTAGCCGGTGTTGGAACCGGTGGAACCATTTCGGGTATCGCCAAGTACTTGAAGGAGCAGAATCCTAACGTGAAGGTGATTGCCGTAGAGCCTGCCACATCGCCTGTATTGAACGGCGGACAGAGCGGTCCTCACAAGATTCAGGGCATCGGTGCCGGTTTCATTCCAGAGACTTACTCTTCAGAATATATCGATGAGGTATTGGATATTCAGAACGATGATGCTATCAAGGCAGGTCGTGACCTGGCTCAGAGCGAGGGTCTCTTGGTAGGAATCTCATCAGGTGCTGCCGCCTTTGCAGCCACCGAGATTGCGAAGCGTCCTGAGAACAAGGGCAAGAAGATTGTAGCCCTCTTGCCAGATACAGGTGAGCGTTATTTAAGCACTGTACTCTACGCTTTCGAGGAGTATCCATTGTAATTCACAATCGGATATTTTCTGATGAAAGCAAAATCTATCATAATTTCCCCAACCAGCTTTCCCATAGCAGGTTGGGGATTTTTATTTTTCGGAACTTCATATATATTTGCAAATGCGATACCACCCCAAAATCCTTCTGCAACTTGCGAGAATCGAGTATAAATTCTAGCATTTATCATTTAAAAGATTATAAAAATCAATAAATATCGTTACGAGTGCCCATAGTGGGAACTCTCATTTATTTTATTTTTTCTATCTTTGCAAAAGATTACCACTTTGGAGGCGCCACGACAAAAACAGTAATTTGTGGATCTCTACTTCCGAAAGCCAACGGAGGCGGAGACAGGGGAATTTGTGTCCGAAGCCAAAGAGCGATACCAAACATCTTCTGCTCTGTTCACGGTGACACGGTGACACGATGACACTAGTTTTTCAACTTTTCGCCTCGCACGCGGGCAGGCAGGAACTTTCGGCCTGATTTTTCCTGCCTGCCCGCGCGAGAGTAAATCTTCAGAAATCACTGTCATAAGTGTCACCCTGTCATCCAGAAGCAGGTTACTTCCGAATCAAAAGTCAAAGACTTACG
>JAJWOH010000071.1:0-6637 GCA_021635485.1 Segatella copri
CCCTGGGCTAGGAGCTTCTGCCCTTTCAGGGCGTGTGGAGCTTACATGCGAAACTTGAGTAAGATACTATAAATTGATAGTTTTTCATCAGAAAGCGATTTGCTTTCCCTTTTCAATGAACTCGGCATTCACGATGTCGATATCCTTCCACATCGCTAAATCCGACTCCAATGCGGGCAGGCTTGAGATATCCTCGCCATAGCCGAAGAGGCGCTCTATCATCACACCATAGGTAAGATGCTCTATCTTCTCTATCGGATGAAGAACCACAGATTCCTCAAAACTGCCTTTCTTACCATTCCGGATTTCTACCAGCAAACGGGCACGTAACAACTCCTTAACCGACTGGTTGACAATCTGTTGAGGTATCTTCGTTAAATCATGAATTTCTTTCGGAGTATACGCCTGTTCGCCCTGATTGAACCGACGACATACCAGATGCATCACTACCCCACAAACCTTGATGCGCTGCACCAGTTTCAGGTGATCGTACTGCAAATCACCATCATAATAATGGATGTTCTGGTTGGTATGGCAAAGCAAGGCGCCAAAGACTACGATAGCCCAGGATATCTGAAGCCATAACAGGAAGAGCGGAATGGCTGCCAGCGAACCATAGATGACATTGTAGCTGGACAGAAAAACCTGCAGATAGATATATCCATACTGAAGTGCCGTCATGCAGACACCCGCCAGGAACGATGGAACCAGGGTACTGCGAACCCGGATATAGGTATTCGGGATGACATAATAGCAGAACACGAAGAACAGGAACATCGGTACGAAAGCCGCCAGATGGAGAATGAACGAAGGAATGGTATCGCCGATATCCGCTATCCTGTCTACATTATCCACCATATTCACCGTCCATACATTGATGCTCGAAGCAAAGAGTATCAGCAGTCCCAGACCGAACAGAATGGTAGGATATTCGGTAACAATCTGCTTCCACGAACGCTCGCCCGTATGCCAGATGTCATCGAAGGTAAGCTCTATCTTCTGCATCAGCGAAACGATGGTATAGAGAAACATCACGATACCCGTACCGATGATATAGTTGCTCTGCGTATTCTCGATATAATTGTGAACGAAGTCAACGATGGTCTGCGCTACAACGGGCTGTGCCTCGAAGGTGGTAGAGAGCCAGGATTCGAGCAGAGAGGCATAGCCGAAACCACGGGCTATGACAAACATCATCGCCATGAAAGGTATCAGAGCCATGAAGGAGGCAAAAGTCAAGGCAGCCACATCCCTTGCCCACATATCCTTGAGATAGAAGATGCGACCGGCAAGCATACCCATCTTGATCCAAGACTTGAGTCTGCCCCGGAAGTCTTTGATATTAGAAGAATTGAACTCCCTGATATCTTCGTAAAAACCTAGTATTCTGTCTATTACCCCCATAAGTTTAAAGTATTGGTTTCACGATAAAACATCAAATCCCTCCACAACACCACTGGGATGCCGTGAAGGGATTTGTCTTAGTATAAATTGCTTCAGTTCTATGGATTAATAGAACTTAAAGTAGTTGCGAGCATTGTTGTAAGAGATGTCCTCTACCATGCGAGAGAGGCTCTCCATGTCGTTAGGAAGCAAGCCCTTCTCTACATCATTGCCGAGGAGGTTGCAGAGCAAACGACGGAAGTACTCGTGACGTGGGTAGCTGAGGAATGAACGAGAGTCGGTCAACATACCAACGAAACGGCTCAGGAGACCCAATACAGAGAGTGCGTTCATCTGGCGGGTCATACCATCGAGCTGATCGTTGAACCACCAGCCAGAACCAAACTGGATCTTACCTGGGCAAGAACCATCCTGGAAGTTACCGAGCATGGTAGCGATTACCTCGTTGGCACATGGGTTCAATGTATAGAGGATAGTACGTGTGAGCTTACCCTCCATGTTGAGCTCATTGAGGAAGCTGCTCATAGCCTTGGCTGTAGTGAACTCACCGATAGAATCGAAACCGGTATCAGCACCGAGCTTGTTGTACATCAGTGTATTGTTGTCGCGGATAGCACCATAGTGGTACTGCTGTGTCCAATCGGCAGCGTGATCCATCTCAGCGCAAACCTTGAGGAATGCATGCTTGTACTGACGGATTTCGAGAGCAGAAAGCTGCTGGCCACGCATAGCCTTGGCAAAGATAGTCTCAATCTGAGAATCTGTGTATGGCTCATCGTAGAACTCCTCGATACCGTGGTCGCTCAACTTACAGCCGTTCTCGGTGAAGAAGTCGTGACGCTTCTGGAGGGCATCAACCATATCCTGGAATGTAACGAGGTTAACACCTGCTACCTCACCGAGCTTGTTCATATAGTCAGCGAAATCTGGCTTCTCGATGTTCATAGCCTTATCAGGACGCCAAGCTGGAATCATCTTGATTTCGAAACCGCTTTCACGTGTCTGCTTGTGGTAACGCAGGTCATCGATTGGGTCGTCTGTTGTACAAACGCACTCAACATTATAATGACGCATCAAGCCACGAGCACTGAACTCAGGCAACTGCAACTTCTCGTTACACTCATCGTAGATTTCACGGGCTGTCTTAGGGCTGAGCTGCTTATCGATACCGAAAGCAGTCTTGAGCTCCAGGTGAGTCCAGTGATAGAGAGGGTTACGGAAAGTATAAGGCACTGTCTCAGCCCACTTCTCGAACTTCTCCCAGTCGCTGGTATCAGTACCAGTGCAGAAACGCTCATCTACACCATTGGTACGCATAGCACGCCACTTGTAGTGGTCACCACCGAGCCAAAGTTCTGTAATACTCTTAAACTTGTGATCATTTGCTACCATCTCAGGGATGAGGTGGCAGTGATAATCGATAATTGGCATTTTAGCCGCATGATTGTGGAAAAGATCCTGTGCAGTCTTAGTGTCGAGCAGGAAGTTTTCATCCATAAATTGCTTCATAATTCGTTATCGTAGTTTTTAAATGTTTATTTATTCACTATGAATTGTAGCGCAAAGATACAACAAATATCGGAAAAAAGAATCGTTTAAGCGAAATATTTTTGATTATTTCACTTAAACGATTACGTTGGGTTGTATTATACAATGATTCTTGTCTTATGATAGCTTTCTCGGAACTCGCTTGGCGAGCATCCTTTCTTCTTCTTGAAGATGCGGTTGAAGTTGCTGAGATTGTTGAATCCGCAATCAAAACCTATCTCGCTGATACTCTTGGCGGTATCTACCAGCATGCGGGCTGCATAACCCAGACGGAGGTCGATGATATACTCTGAGATGTTTCTGCCAGTATGGAGCTTGAAGAAACGGCTGAACGCACTGCTGCTCATACCTGCCAGTGAGGCAAGCTCCGGCAGACGGAGTTCATCCATATAGTTCTTGGAGATGAAATTCTTCACCTTCAGAATGCGTCGGCTATCGTCTTCTATCGTTACCTTGGCATAACTGCTGGAAGCCAGCGTACGGGCATTTTCGCAGCGTGACAGTTCATAGAGAATGGTCAGGAACTGCTGCACGGCATAGAAACCATCTTTCACTGAACTTAAAGAATCGAGCATTCCGTATACCTTCATGATAGCCTGCATCGGAAAGACAAGTCCCTTTTTCGCTTCCTGCATCATGCGGGTGATGCTAGCGTAGGGATTTCTTCCGAAGAGCGTTTCATCACCCATGGAGAAATCAAACTGGATGGTAATCTCACGGATGTCTTCGCTGTGGCACTCGTTCTGTTCCCATACATGCTCCAGATCAGGCGAAGTGATGAGACAGAGATCATAGTCGCCTATCACCTCCTGCGAATCTCCAACGATTCTTCTTACTCCCTTTGCATTCTCAACAAAGTTCAACTCGTACACCGAATGGTTATGGATAGGATAAGTAAACTCCTTCTTATGCCTGTCTGCAATATAGAGCACATCCTTACCCATCAGCGGTGTTATCTCGTGTATGATTCTTCTATCTTCAGTCATGGTACTTAATGATTAATAACTAATCACTATTTTAGATATTCAAAGTCTTCAGAATGTCGCTCATCTTCTGCTTGGTTGCGATACGGGTAGGAACCAGAGGCAGACGGAGCTCGTTCTCGATGAAGCCCATATCATTGAGGAGCGCCTTTACGCCGGCAGGGTTACCGTCAACGAAGAGCAGACTGTAGAGTTCGGTAAAAGAATGATGAATCTTACGGGCTGGCTCATATTCGCCACGGAACTCGAGACGGATCATACGACTGAAAGCCTTAGGCAGGGCATTACCGATAACAGAGATAACGCCGGCAGCACCACTGGCAATCATTGAGAAGGTAAGCGCATCATCACCGCTGATAACATCAAAATTATCAGGCTTGTTCTTGATAATCTCATCTACCTGCTCCAGGCTGCCACTAGCTTCCTTCACGGCTACCACATTAGGGAAGTCGCGGGCGATACGGCAGGTTGTTTCAGGCTTCATGTTGATACCGGTTCTGCCAGGAACATTGTAGAGCACGATAGGCAGCGGACTAACCTGAGCGATGGCCTTGAAGTGCTGATAGAGACCTTCCTGAGAAGGTTTGTTGTAGTAAGGACAGATACTGAGGATGCCATCGATGCCACTCCAGTCGGTGTTCTTGATTTCCTCAACGACAGCAGCAGTATTATTACCGCCACAATATTTCAATATCTTGATGCGACCCTTGTTCACGTCTTTCACCAATTCTGTGATTTTATCTTTCTCTTCCTGTGTAAGACATGGAGCCTCACCAGTTGTGGCAAGGATGCAAAGGAAGTCTGCACCATTGTCAATTTGAAACTCTATCAATCGCTTGAGCGACTGATAATCAACCGAGCCATCGGTGTTGAAAGGAGTAATAAGGGCAACACCTAAACCCTTGAATATGTTCTGTGCCATAATCTATAATATCAAAAACGTTGGCAAAAGTACACAATTATTGTCAATTTGCAAAATAAAATTGAACTTTTCTTTCAAGATTGTACCATTTTTGAAAAAAATCTGTATTATTATACCATATTTCACGTTTTTTTAGTAACTTTGCACCCGAATTAAGCAAAGAACGTAGAACAAATCAAAGCTCAAAGTTCATAGCAAAAAACAATAAAGTTCAAAGATCATCATGAGATATTTCATATTCTTCGGTTACGACGGCACCAACTACCACGGCTGGCAGATTCAGCCCAATGCCAATTCGGTGCAGCAGGAGTTGCAGCGCGCCCTCTCCATACTTATGAGAAAGGAAATGGAGGTGGTGGGAGCAGGAAGGACCGATACCGGCGTACATGCACGACACATGGCAGCCCACTTCGATACCGACAGGATTCCGATGAAACCCGACCAGCTGGTATACCGCCTGAACCGCATCCTGCCCCGCGATATCGCCGTATACGAAGTAAGGGAGGTAGCCCCAGAGATGCATGCCCGTTTCTCTGCCATCTCGCGCACATACCATTATTATATACATACGCGGAAGGATCCGTTTGAGCGCCATTATTCACTGCAGATGAACTATCCCCTGAATTTCGAGAAGATGAACGAGGCGGCTCAGCATTTTCTGCATCACGAAGACTATGCAGCGTTCTGCAAGGCTGGTGGCGACAACAAGACTACCATCTGCCATGTAACAGCCGCCCGATGGATACAGACCTCTCCTACCACCTGGTATTTTGAGATTACCGCCAACCGTTTCCTGAGAAACATGGTGAGAGCCGTAGTGGGAACGCTCATCGATGTAGGCAGAGAAAAGATTACGATGGAACAGTTTCTCGATATCCTGCACAACGGAAGCCGCAGCGATGCAGGCGAAAGCATGCCGGGTAACGCATTGTTCCTGGAAGAGGTAGGGTATGATTTCAAAGATTAAATGATTAGAAACACAAGGGCGCGAGCCTCATTCAACATTCAACATTCAACATTTAACATTCATAAAAATGTGGTTAGTATTAGCATTTCTCTCAGCAGCGCTGCTGGGATTTTATGATGCCTTCAAGAAGAAGGCGCTTTCAGGTAACGCAGTGATTCCCGTGCTCTTTCTGAACACGCTCTTCTCATCGCTCATCTTCCTGCCGTTCATCGTGATGAGCTATACAGGAAATTCGCTGGATGGAACGATGTTTCATGTAGCAGAAGGCGGATGGGAAGTTCACAAGTACATCGTGCTCAAGAGTTTCATCGTATTGAGCAGCTGGATCTTCGGTTATTTCGGCATGAAACACCTGCCGCTCACCATCGTGGGACCTATCAACGCCACCCGACCGGTAATGACACTCGTAGGTGCCCTGCTGGTTTATGGCGAGGTACTGAATCTGTATCAGTGGATTGGTGTCATACTTGCCATCATCTCCTTTGCCATGCTTTCGCGCAGCGGCAAGAAAGAGGGTATCGACTTCAAGCACAACAAATGGATTTACTTCATCGTGCTGGCTGCCGTTCTCGGTGCAATAAGCGGTCTCTACGACAAGTATCTGATGGCTCCGCCAGAGAATGGTGGTGTAGGATTAGACAGAATGATTGTGCAGAGCTGGTACAACATCTACCAGTGTTTCCTCATGGGAGCCATGCTGCTGATGATATGGTGGCCTACCAAGAAGAATTCTACCCCATTCCACTGGCATTGGAGTATCATCTTCATCAGTATCTTCCTTTCGGCAGCCGACTTCGTTTATTTCTACGCTCT
>JAJWOH010000071.1:6737-17932 GCA_021635485.1 Segatella copri
TCATCTTCATCAGTATCTTCCTTTCGGCAGCCGACTTCGTTTATTTCTACGCTCTAAGTTTGCCTGGCGCCATGATCAGTATCGTGAGCATGATTCGCCGCGGTTCGGTCATCGTCAGCTTCCTCTTCGGTGCAGCCATCTTCCACGAGAAGAATCTCAAGGCGAAGTTCGTAGATCTGCTCCTGGTATTACTCGGAATGCTCTTCCTCTACTTCGGAACGAAGTAATGATTATAAAAAAGTCTTGCAAGCCAATGTGCCTGCAAGACTTTTTTATGTTTTTACCAGATATGTGCACGCTTGTTCTTAGGAACAAAGAGCTTGTCGCCCTTCTTGATGTTGAATGCCTTATACCATGAATCCACCATTGGGAGGGCACCGTTCACACGAGCCTCGTTTGGAGAGTGAACATCCACGGTCATCAGATACTGCAGGTACTCAGGACGGGCATTGCCTGCCCATACACGTGCCCATGCCAGGAAGAAGCGCTGTTCTGGAGTAAATCCATCCTTCACACCCAACTTCTCTGTCTTCATCACATTCTGAAGTGCACGGAAAGCGATGTTCAAACCACCATTGTCACCGATGTTCTCACCCAGGGTCATCTGGCCGTTTACCTTCTTGCCAGCCAACTCAATCTTGTTGAAATGGTCAACCAGGATCTTGGTGCGAGACTCGAAGTTCTTCTTGTCAGCAGCAGTCCACCAGTTGTGCTGGTTACCGGTCTTGTCAAACTGGCTGCCCTGATCGTCAAAGCCATGACTCATCTCATGACCGATTACACCACCGATACCACCATAGTTCATCGCATCATCGGCTGTTGGGTCGAAGAATGGAGGCTGGAGAATAGCTGCAGGGAAGCAGATCTCGTTGGTAGTTGGGTTATAATAAGCATTGATAGTCTGAGGAGTCATTCCCCACTCTGACTTATCTACCGGCTTGTTCACCTTGCGGGCGATTTCATCCTTGGTAAAGAACTCAGAGATATTTGCCATATTCTCGTAGAGAGAAAGGCTGTCATCTACCTGCAATCCGCTATAGTCCTTCCACTTGTCAGGATAGCCGATCTTGATGATGAAGTTCTCCAGCTTATCCTTAGCCTGTGCCTTGGTAGCAGCACTCATCCATGTAGCCTCGTCGATGCGCTGTGAAAGCGCAGTCTGGAGATTGTGAACCAGTTCGAGCATACGCTTCTTGCTGCTCTCCGGGAAGTACTTCTCTACGTAAATCTTTCCGATAGCCTCGCCCAACACACCGCTCACGGTACTTACGGCACGCTTCCAGCGAGGACGGTCCTGCTGAACACCGCTCATTACCTTGCTCAACTCAAAGGATACGGCACGGAAATCATCGCTCAATACGCTGGTTGCACCAGAAATCACCTTGATCTCTGCGTATGTCTTCAGATCATCCAGAGAGGTCTCTGCGAGAATCTTCTCAACCTCGTGGATTGGTTCAGGCTGACCCACGCAAATTTCCTTGAAAGCAGGGAAACCGGATGCCAGGAACACATTGCCCCAGTCGATGCCAGGATAATCGAGCACGAGCTGGTTGTAGGTCATCTTGTGATAGTTCTTGTCGATGTCGCGGAGCTGTACCTGGCTATAGCTTGCCTTAGCGATGCGGGTCTCGATAGCCATCACAGCCTCCATCTTCTTCTGGGCGGTAGCCTCGTCGTTACCTACCATCTGGAAGAGCTTCTTCATATAAGCCTTGTATGCATCACGAATCTTCTTGGTCTGCTCGTCATCGTTTACATAGTAATCGCGTACACCAAGACCGAGACCACTCTGGTCTACCTCAACGAGGTTGTTGGCGGCATCACGAAGGTCGGCGCCCACACCGATGCCATACATCATGGTACCCTCGCCACGGAAATCGAGCTGAGCGGTAACGAGCTGATACTCTCTGCGGTCCTTGATGGCAGCGATACGGTCGAGAGTTGGCTTGATAGGTGCCCATCCCTCCTTGTTCAGGCGAACGCTGTCCATACGGAGGTTGTAGAGCGAACCGATCTTCTGTCCGAGTGACCCCTTCTGCTGTGGCTTGGAAGCATATTCAAGGATGATGTCCTGGATGCGCTTCTGGTTCTGCTCAAAGAGATCGGTGAAAGCACCATTGTCGGTATGCTCGGCATCGAGTGGATGATTCTTCATCCAGTTGCCTGCGGCATAGCGATAGAAATCATTACCCGGCTTGATGGTCAAGTCCATGTTGGTCTTGTCAATACCGGAGCCCAACTTCTCCTGCTGGGCAAAAGCAGTTGTTGCACTGAGCAACAATGCTGCGAATAATACTTTTGTTCTCATTATTGTTTGTATTTAACTGTTTCTTTTTTTATAAGGGCGAGACCTGCAAATGTCAGGGCGCCATTCAGCATCAGAAGCTCATAGCCGAACTTATAGCCCACATACTGCGAGGTAAGGGTATCGATGGCGAAGCAGATGAGCGGACTGGCGATGCAGACCCATGGCGACCAGCGGTCGTTTACCTGACGCTTGGTGAGCAGACTGAAGGCAAACAAACCCAACAGCGGACCGTAAGTATAAGAGCAGAGGATGTAGATGGCATCTATCACGCTCGTAGAATTAATCGCCTTGAAAGCAATGATGAAGAGCATGAAGACGAAAGCCACCAGCAGATGCATACGCTTGCGGAGCTTCATATCCTCTTTCCTGCCCAATATATCCACACAGAGACTCGTAGTAATCGCGGTCAAAGCAGAATCGGCACTGGAGAAACTTGCCGCCACAATGCCAATGGTAAACAAGACCACTACCAGGTTTCCCATCGCCCCCGAAGCCGCAAACATCGGCAACAGATCATCAGGAGCATCAGGCAAAGCCACTCCCTGTTTCTGAGCCAGCATCACCAGCAACACACCCAGACTCAGGAAAAGCAGATTGGCAGGCACAAAGGCAAAACCATAGCTGCAAACATCCTTCTGGGCCTCACGGAGCGACTTGCAGGTAAGATTCTTCTGCATCATATCCTGATCAAGACCAGTCATCACAATCACTACAAAGACACCGCTGAGGAACTGTTTCCAGAAGTTCTGTTTCGACATCCAGTCATCAAAGACAAAAATACGGGAATGACTGTCGTGAGCTATCGCAGTAATCGCTTCGGAAGGAGTCATGCCCAACGCCGACATCACCTGACAGATTATGAGGATGAGCGCAGCAAACATACAGAGCGTCTGAAAGGTATCCGTCCACACCAGCGTCTTGATGCCACCCTTGCGCGTATAAAGCCAGATAAGCAGTACCATGACAGGAACCGTGACCCAGAACGGAACACCAATGCCATCGAGCACGAAACGCTGCAAGAGGATACAGACTACAAAGAAACGGACAGCCGCACCCGTCATCTTGGACAAGAGGAAGAACGAAGCTCCAGTCTTATACGAACGCTCTCCCAACCGCTGCTGCAGATAACCGTAAATCGTTGTGAGATTATACCGGTAATAGATAGGAAGCAAAAGAAAGGCAACCAGGAAATAACCCAGGATGAAACCGATGCACATCTGAAGGTAGGTCATATCCGTTCTCATCACCATGCCCGGTACACTGACAAAAGTGATGCCCGAAATAGACGCTCCCACCATACCGAAAGCAACCATATACCAAGGCGAACGGCGGTTGGCACGATAGAATGTTTCATTACTTGCCATTTTACGGGCAGTAAGATGACTGAAGAGCAGCAGCACACAGAAGTATGCCAGAACTGTGATAACGATAGCCATATTCTCTTAAAATTTATATAAAAACAAAAAACCTCCGAGATCACTCTCGAAGGTTTCTGCGGTGCGTACGAGACTCGAACTCGTGACCTCCTGCGTGACAGGCAGGCATTCTAACCAACTGAACTAACGCACCAAACTATTTTGGCAAACCTGCAATATGATTTTGAGCGGTGCGTACGAGACTCGAACTCGTGACCTCCTGCGTGACAGGCAGGCATTCTAACCAACTGAACTAACGCACCAATCATGAAATCAAATTGAATGGCTTAGCGCTCATTTTTCATTTGCGAGTGCAAAGGTACTACTTTTTTTTGGTTCTACCAAATTTTTATGCAACTTTTTTACAGAAAATATTGAAAAAACATCGCATCCTCATATCCAACTGGGCCACAAAGCCATAGTTTCAGGATATTATTCCCCTCAAATCCAACAGATTGCAGCATTTTAGCCGCTTTTTGGTTTCTGATACCTACAATAGCATAAATTTGCTGAAGATGAAGTATATTCCGGGCATATTGCAACAAGCGTGACACAGAAGCCTTCGCGTAACCCTGCCCCTGAAACTCCTTTTTGATGACAATTCCGAGTTCGGCACGGTGATGACGGGGATCAAAATCTGTAAGATCCAGGATACCCACCTGCTCATTCTGCTCATTCTCTACTATCAGGCGCACCTGATTGTCTACATAAATATCTGCCGAAGCACTGGTTATATAGTCGAGCAGCACCCGGCGCGAATATGGAACATTGGAAACACCCAGTTCCCAAAGCCGATCATCATTCTCTATATGGTATAGAAAATCCAGATCTTCCAACTCTAAAGCACGTAATCGAATATTCGGTTCTTTCATAAACTACACTTATTAATAATGTACGCGCGTACCTTATAATATAGAAACAAATCTATCCTTATAAATAACCAAATTCATCCTTATCCATCACCTCCCTATCCGTAATCACCTTACCGATGTCCTTCGTATAGGTAGCCAGTTTAATATTCTCGTCAGACCGCTGCGCAAGCTGATGCAGCATCTCTTCATAGCTCATCTCGTCAGCATCAAACAATACCTGGTTTGACAGGTCGACATGAGAAGGAGAAAAGAATCCCAGACTCTTTCTGATTCTCGCAGTCATCATCTGCGTAAAGGCTACAGAGGCACGGGCATAGATGGCAAATTTGATAGGAATACTCAAGAGATGCGACATACCCGAATAATGTTTACGGAAGAAGATAAGCATCGCCTCGTAAAACACATGAACATAGCGGAAGCTCGACTTCTGAGTACTTTCACCTTTGTAATGCAGGATATCTACAGGCAGATAATAGTTCTGATAACCACCCTTCAAGATACGGTAAGAAAGATCAATATCCTCGCCATACATGAAGAAATCCTCATCCAGCAAACCCACCTTCTGCAAGGCTTCACGGCGGATCATACAGAAAGCACCGCTCACAACCTCTATCTTTGCCGGCTCATCCCACGGAAGATAACCCATGTAATAATGACCGAAACGGCGATGCTTGGGAAACCGGCTGCACAGCCCCATCATCTTATAGAAAGCCACCATCGGAGAAGGCAATCCTCTCCTACTCTCAGGAGCTGGTTTGCCATTGGCTCCCAACATCCTTACACCCAGAGCACCGGCATCAGGATGAGAACGCATAAAACTGACAGCATCATTGAGAACATGCTCGCCGATAATGGTATCCGGATTCAGCAAAAGAACCAGATCACTCTCGCTCTTGCGGATAGCAAGATTGTTGGCACGGGCAAATCCGTTATTATGCGTACAGGCTACAACATGGAGATTAGGATATCGGGAAGCCGGGAAACACTGTTCGAGATATTCCACCGTTCCATCCTGAGAATGATTATCAACCACGATAATCTCTGCCGTATCGCCACTTGCATCACCCTGCTGCCCACACTCCAACACACCGATAGCTTTCTCTACCGAACGCAAGCACTGGGCAAGATAGTACTTCACATTATAGCTTACTATGATAACACTGAGTTTCATATCGAATATCAAATATTGGGTACTGAGAATTTAACCTTCCGTCTCTGTCGTTTCATCCTCACATCTTCCGACAGAAGGATAAACAAAGAAGAGACAGAGAAAAAGGATGATAGCCATATATCCAAAAGCAGGCGCCATCGTCTGATAATACATAAACGTATTGATCAGCATTGGCAAGCAGAGCATATTCAGACGGGCAGTGCCCAGAGGAAGAAGTGCATCTCCCTTACGGGTTACCAACTGACGGTGAATAGCCTTGAAACTGAAGAGTTTGAGCGCCAAAGGAATAACGGCAATGGTAAGAAACTCCATCGCTACGGTAATCACATAGACCAACGTGACATCCCCTGCCAGATTAGTAGGTTCCAGAATTTCGGTCTCATAGAGCAAGACCAACAGGAATCCTACCAACAGGACAAAGAGGAAATTGGTCATCAATATTCGTTGTACTTGTTTGATTTTCATTTTATTGTCTTTTGTTATTGTCCAAATGGAGTTCTGTTCAGAATACTCCTTCCGAGGGTAACCTCATCTGTATACTCCAATTCATCACCCACCGAGATACCACGGGCGATAACAGAGAGTTTAACTGGATAATCAGCAAGTTTACGGGAGATATAGAAGTTGGTAGTATCACCCTCCATCGTACTGCTGAGAGCAAAAATCACCTCCTTCACCCCACCTTCAGCCACACGCCGAACCAGCGAATCTATTTCTATATCCGAAGGACCGATACCATCCATCGGCGAAATGATGCCGCCCAAGACATGATAGAGTCCGTGAAACTGCTGCGTGTTTTCAATCGCCAGTACATCCTGCACATTCTCTACGACACAGATGGTAGAGGCATCACGCCGGGAATCAGAACAGATCGGACAGACATCCGTATCGCTGATATTATGACAAACTCTGCAGTATTTCACTTCACGCCGCATCCTGGAAATGGTATCAGCAAACAACTCCACATCCTCACTCTTACGCTTGAGCATAAAAAGTACAAGGCGCAAAGCTGTTTTGCGCCCTATACCTGGCAATTTAGAAAACTCCGCCACTGCCTTTTCCAACAAAGTCGAAGAAAACTGTTGTTGCATCTTAGCAGTTTAGAGATAAATACCAATACCCAGTTTCAAACCTACGGTAGAATAATCTACATGCTTCTTGAAACTCTGATCGTAGTAGACAGCTGGCTCGAGGGTAACCGACTTGCCGAGGAAGAAAGCATAACCTACCTCTACCCCTGGCATGAAATCATTATAACCTCCGGAATGAGCCAACTTTACGCCGCCACCCAGATACAGACCATTCTGCTCGATATAATAGCGCGCCTGAGCACCTACTGAGAAGTAATCCTTCACGCCTTCAAGACCAGAATGATTATATTCTACCTGACCCAACAGCATCCAATCGTCTTCTACAAAGTATCCGGCCTTAGCCTGAATACCGAGATTGAGGTCCTGAGAACCATTATAACTCAAGTTTAAGCCCGTCATCGACGCACCGATATACTGTTTTCCACTTTCAAACTGAGCATGGGCAGCTGTCGAAACGACAAGTGCCAATGCTGCAATAGCTAATTTTTTCATTCGTATCATGTAAATTTACGTATATTGATTAATACTTATATATAAATCTATTGTTTCTTCTGATAGCTGCGATACCAACCCAGAAACCAGACCAGGGCAATCACCAGAATGATGACACTGCCCGTATATGCCACGCTCTCACTCAAGGCCAAAGCTGTTGGCGAAATGAGCAGGAAGGTTGAACATATCACGGTCATAAACAAGGCAGGAACCAGCGTCATCACAAAAGGCTTCTTCTGCTGTACCAGATAAACCGTCAATGTCCAGAGAGTGAACACAGAAAGCGTCTGGTTAGCCCAGCCGAAATACTGCCAGATGATATTGAAACCATCAGGATTCTCCATCTGCCAAACCAGGATGCCCACCGTAAGAGCAAACAACGGAACGCAGATATAAAGACGCTTGCGCATAGAGCGCTGCTCCAAACCGATAAACTCGGCGATAATCAGACGGGCACTTCTCAAAGCCGTATCGCCACTGGTAATAGGCGCTGCAACAACACCCAGCAGAGCCAGGATTCCACCAGCCACACCCAACCAGCTGGAACATACAATTTTCACAACGGTAGGCGCATCGAAGTTCTGGATAAGCGACTTGCCGCCATCAAACTGAGCTATAAACTGCTGAGCCACCTCCGGACTTACGCATTCACGCCATCCACCATAATAGAAGAAATACATGGAAACCGTAGCCCATATCAAGGCAACAACACCTTCTGTAATCATGGCTCCATAGAAAATAGGGCGACCCATCTTCTCATTCTTCATGCATCGGGCCATGAGCGGACTCTGCGTAGCATGGAAACCACTGATGGCACCACAGGCTATCGTGATAAAGAGGCAAGGGAAAATCGGACTCTTCTGTACAAAAGACTCCGTTCCCAACCAAGCCGGATTCTCATTGAGATTGCAACTCTGTAAATTGCTCCAGAGTTCAGGCAATGTAGGCCACTTCACAAAGAGACCTATCATCAGAGCCCCCGCCATAAAGAGAAGCGAGAAGGCAAAGAGCGGATAAACCTTACCGATAATCTTATCGATAGGCAGTAATGTAGCAATGACGTAATAAACGAAAATCACCACAATCCAAAACATCTGGCTGCCCCAGAATGCATCCGTATTACAAATGCCACTCATAATGATAGCCGGACTGCATACAAACACAGCTCCCACCATCATCAGCAAAAGTACCGAAAAGACCAGCATCACTTTCTTGGTGCGTCCACCCAAATACTTACCTACCAATTCCGGCAAACCAGCTCCACCGTTACGGATACTGAGCATACCGCTCATGTAATCATGCATGGCTCCTGCGAAGATACACCCGAAGATAATCCACAGATAAGCCACCGGTCCGTACCAGGCACCCATAATGGCACCGAAGATAGGACCCGTTCCTGCAATGTTGAGGAACTGAATCATGAAGATCTTCCAACTAGGCAGTACCATAAAGTCGACCCCATCGGCTTTGGTCACTGCAGGCGTAGGGCGGTCATCAGGACCGAACACATGCGCCACAAACTTTCCATAAAGAAGGTAACCCAATACAAGGGCGACCAAACTAATAACGAAACTGACCATTTTGCTTTTATTGCTTAAAATTTTCTCTCTTTTCGGTGCAAAATGCACTTTATTTTAATATTTCAACCGCAAAAGTAATATTTTTATTTGAAATAAAAAAAAATATTGGTATCTTTGTTGCCAAATTGTAAGATTATGAAGAGATTTAAGATATTTTTTATCGTTTTATGCTCTGTTTTGGCCGCAAAAGCCCAGAGTATCGTGTTCAATAACCAGATGCCGAAACATGAAGTAAGAGCTGTATGGCTGACAACCATAGGAGGTATCGACTGGCCACACTCTTATGCCCAGTCTTCTTATTCTGCCGAAAAGCAGAAAAAGGAACTGACGGATATACTGGACCGGTTACAGCAGGCTAAAATCAACACCATACTGATACAGACCCGCGTAAGAGGTACCATGATTTATCCGTCGGCATACGAACCTTGGGATGGATGTCTGTCAGGATTTCCGGGCAGAAGTCCGGGCTATGATGCCCTGCAGTTTGCCATCGACGAATGCCATAAGCGCGGTATGGAACTGCATGCCTGGGTGGTAACCATCCCTGTAGGAAAATGGAACGCACTCGGCTGCAAAACCCTCCGACAGAAGATGCCGAAACTCATCAAGAAGATTGGAGCCGACGGATACATGGATCCGGAAAACAGTCGGACAGGCGATTATCTGGCAAACATCTGCAGGGAAATTACACATAAATATAATGTAGACGGTATTCACCTCGACTACATCCGTTACCCTGAAACCTGGAACATCAAAGTGAGCCGGGAACAGGGACGCCGGTATATCACCAACATCGTAAGAAAGATTCACGATGCAGTGAAGGCTGAAAAGCCTTGGGTAAAAATGAGCTGCTCACCTGTAGGAAAGTATGATGACCTGAGCAGATACCGGAGCTTTGGCTGGAATGCATACACGAAGGTCTGCCAGGATGCACAGGGCTGGCTCAAGAGCGGTCTGATGGACGAGCTCTTCCCTATGATGTATTTCAAGAACGAACACTTCTATCCGTTTGCCATCGACTGGCAGGAACAGAGCCATGGCAAGATTGTAGTTCCAGGACTGGGCATCTACTTTCTCGATCCGAAAGAAGGAAAGTGGAACATCAATGACGTGACGGCAGAAATGTATCATATCCGAAACCTCGGAATGGGATATGCATTCTTCAGAAACAAGTTCCTCCTGGACAACAAACAGGGTATTCTCGACTTTACCCAACGTTTCAATCCATACCCTTCATTGGTTCCGCCGATGACTTGGGCAAGCAAGAGCCAACCGGAACAGCCACAGCTATTATCGGTAATCACCACCGACAACAAGGTATCAGTTTCCTGGAGCAATCCTTCAAACTATACGGATGGCACTAAAATAGCAACCCCTTATATATATAATAATGTATACGCGAGCAAGAAATATCCGGTTGACATCACCGATGCACGCAACCTGGTTGCCGCACGAATCATAGGAAATTCGTTCAAAATAGAAAATCCTGACGCAAAACGTCTGTTTGTTGCCGTAACTTCAATGGACGGATATGGCATAGAAAGCCAGCCAACCCAAGAAAAAGAGGAAGAGATTCAACTTCTTGCCCAAAGCACAGGAGCTGCGAAATTACTCGAATGTGACGGAAAGAAGGTATATCTAGCAGAAACCACCAAAAATCTCGTTTTTGACGTTCTGATGGTCGAAACCCTGCAAGGATGCGATATTCTGTACCTCCATGCAAAAGATAACACGCTAGATGTTAGAAACTTAAAGGAGGGTATCTACCGCGTGGTAAGCATCAACAAGAAGGGGTATAGACATACATTAGGAACCTTCAAGATGAAGAAAAATTGATTTTTTTCGAAAAAAGTTGCGAAAAAATTTGGTGGAATCAAAAAATAGTAGTACCTTTGCACTCGCAATTCAGAAATGAGGCTTTTAAATGTTGCACCCTTAGCTCAGTTGGTAGAGCAACTGACTCTTAATCAGTGGGTCTAGGGTTCGAATCCCTAAGGGTGTACAAAAGATAAGAATTGGCTCCGTAGCTCAACTGAATAGAGCACTTGACTACGGATCAAGAGGTTCAAGGTTTGAATCCTTGCGGAGTCACTCTCCTATCAAAGCTTCACTGAAACAAACGGTTTTGGCTCCGTAGCTCAACTGAATAGAGCACTTGACTACGGATCAAGAGGTTCAAGGTTTGAATCCTTGCGGAGTCACCAACTAATAGTTGCACCCTTAGCTCAGTTGGTAGAGCAACTGACTCTTAATCAGTGGGTCTAGG
>JAJWOH010000072.1:0-15646 GCA_021635485.1 Segatella copri
AGCGGAAGCGAACCTCGATATGCGGGCGATGCGATGGCACGCAAGGGCATCATCTCCATCACAGCCAACTACCGTGAGGGAATCTTCGGATTCTTCGCCCACCCACAGCTCTCTAAAGAGACCTCTTATAAGGGTTCCGGCAACTATGGTTTCATGGACCAGGTGGCTGCCATCCAGTGGGTAAAGGATAACATCGAGGCTTTCGGCGGTGACCCTGACCGCATCACCATCGTAGGCGAATCGGCAGGTTCCATGTCGGTAAGCGCCCTGATGGCTTCCCCTCTCTGCCAGGGACTCTTTGCCCAGGCAATGGGTTCCAGCGGTTCGGTGATGGGATTCAAGAAGGTAACTACGCTGAAGGAGGCCGAGGAGCAAGGCGTGCAGCTTGCCCAGAAAATAGCCGAGAAGATAGGTAAGGAAGCTGGTAAGAAGGTGAAAAAGAACGTTGGAATGAAGAACCTCAACGAACTCCGTGCCCTCCCTGCCGAGGAACTGATGAAGCTGGCGGGCGTAAGAACGATTCCGGTCTATAATATCGACGGATATTTCATGAAAGAACAGCCTGTAGAGGTATTTGCCAAGGGCGAACAGACCAAGGTGCCTCTGCTTATCGGCGGTAACAACCAGGAGATGACTCCAGCAGCCGTACTGATGGGCAAGCAGCCAACCGTTGAGAATATGAAAGCTGGTGCCAAGGCTACTTTCGGTGAAGAGAACATCGATGAACTCTTCCGCCTCTACGGCATCAACAGCGATAAGGATGTATTGGAACAGCCAGGCGTGAATCTGGCTTCGGATATCTTCCTGGATTACTCTACATGGAAGTGGGGCAACATGCATAAACTGACTGGCGGACAGCCAGTTTATCGCTACCGCTATTGTCATCCTCGTCCTGCAATGGCCATAAAGGGCAAGGTGGCAGCATTGGCTGGCGGCGTGGTTGATGCCAAGGAAGATGCGGCTCCTGCGCCACAGGACAAGGGTGCAGTCCACTCTGCCGACATCGAATATGCGATGGGTACTTTGCCAACCAACCACGTGTTCAACTGGCAGCCGGAGGATTATATGATCAGCGATATCTTCAGCCAGTATTACGTCAACTTCGTGAAGACTGGCAACCCGAACGGTCTGGGTCTGCCAGAGTGGCCATCTACCAACGGCAAGGCAGTAGCTCCTGTGCTCCAGATAGATGTGAATACCGCAGTAAAGTCTGATGCCCAGATGGAGAAGCGCTATGATTTCATCGACAAACTGTTTTGGGGAGAGAAATAATTCTCTCATTACATTGAATCAATCGGAATACAGATTTCATTGAATAAACCAGAAATAGAGATGTTTCAGAAATTCATTATCAACAGAGACGGAGTACTGAAGTTCGGGCGTGTCTACCTGCACCGTGACATGCTGTCACCCGGCGAGCAATGCACCTACGGGGGCGGTTTGTGGAAGATAGATGAAGGCAGAGGCGCCATCGTGCTCTACGGCAGAAGTTTCGACTTCGGCCCTCCCGATTTCGACTTTGTGAAACAGATAGACTGGACGGGCTTGGGCGGCACCCCTCGCCCGCTCTTCTATCTGCCTCATTGGCCTAGCGAAGAAGAGATTGTGCCAATCATCATCAATTAAGAAAATAGTATAATATTCTATAATTTTCTGTGTAAAACTTGCGGATAACAGAATAAAACACTATTTTTGCGAAGAGAAATCCTTCTCGGGGAAAGTGCTCTCTAAGAGAAGAGATTCCGTAAATAAGTAACAATTAAAAAGCAGTATAGTATGAAAAAGAAATTAGTTTTGACAGCAGCCGTCATCGCTGCATTATCAGTTGTCTCCTGCAATGGCAAGAAGACAAATAGCCAGGGGGCTGACCAGGATAGCCTCAGTTATGCTGAAAATGATTCGCTCAATTCCAACGATGTCATTCTCGATTCCATCGCCGGCACCTACGAGGGAACTCTCCCTGCTGCCGACTGTCCGGGCATCAAGACCGTTTTGACGCTCAACGCCGACAGCACCTACCAGTACTCAGCCGACTATCTGGAGCGCAAGGATGGTCATGACGAAGCGAGCGGTATCTTCAAGGTATTGGCTAACAACGTGGTAGAAATCACCCGTCCATCGAGCGGCGAGACATCTTACTACAAGGTAAAGGATGCCAACAGCCTCATCATGACCGATTCGCTGGGCAATGAGCCTGAAGGCGCTATGGCAAAGCACTATGTGCTGACCAGGAAGAAGTAAACTATTCACATCAAAAAAGAGCACCCATCTCATATCAAGAAAGCATCTTTTTCAGCTTCCGGAATATGAGATGGGTGCTTTTCATTGTGGCAGTTGGCGCATTTTCGTTGTGGCAGTTGGCGCTTTTTCGCATAGAAATCGGGCTGTCCGTGAATCACTTCACAGGCAGCCCTTTTTGTTGTCCTAAACAACAACTAGGAAATGTTGCTTTCAACGATGAATGATGGTGACTGCTAAATAGGTATGCAAAAAACAGCCACATTGATGACAACCTATTGTCTATCACCTGTAGGTGCGGAAGGAACCGGCTGTTCCTGACCGCCACCTAAGGCTTGATAAAGATTGATTATATATTGAGTAATTGTAAGTTTGTTAGCCGATTGCTGAAGCTGGGCTGAGAGCAGCGACTGGCGAGCCGTGAGTACTTCGAGATAGGTATTCGTGCCATGCTCCATCAGGAGTGTGGTGCTCCGCAACGCCTTCTCGAGCGAAACGATTTGAGAAGCTATCGTCTCCTCCTTCTTCACCGAAGTCTGATAAGCCGTCAAGGCATCGTTCACCTCCTTGCCCGCATTGAGCAGGGTCTGCGTAAAGGCGAGCTTCGCCTCTTCCTGCTGAGCCTTGGCTATCTTGAGCTGAGCCTCGTTCTGACCGCGCGTAAAGACCGGAGCTACAAGCGAAGCCGCTGCAGAAGCCAAAACCTTGCCCGGATTCACAATCATCATGCCTGCCGAATTGGTCCAGCCGACACTTCCACTTAGGGTGAGAGACGGATAGAAAGCCGAACGAGCCTGGTTCACGCCATAGAATGCCGACTCGATGGTGCGCTCTGCCTGACGGACATCAGGACGGGAAGAAAGCAGCTGGAGCGGAACTCCTACTGAAATCTTACTGAATGTATCGCCCGTAGCCAGAAACTCCTTGCTTCTTGTGTAATGTCTCGGTGTCTCACCCAGAAGCACAGCCATGCTGTTCTCCGTCTGTACTATCTGACTCTGCAAATCCAGCACCCCAGTATGTACACTCTGAAGCGTAGCCTCCATCTGAGCTACTCCCGCCTCATTATATCGTCCTGTCTTCATCAGGGCACGGGCGGTGGTGAGGGTTTCCCGCCAGGCTTCCTCTGTCTTCACAGATAGAGAAAGTTGCTGGTCGAGAGAAACCAGAGTGTAATAAATATTTGCTAAATTAGCTATTAATTGAGTACGAACTGCCTGCTTAAAATCCAAACTCTTGGCATAGAGTGCCTTCGCCTGCTCCTTGGCATTCCGCATGCGCCCGAAGATGTCTATTTCCCAACTCATGCTCAGCGGCACGGAGTAGGTTTGCGAAGCCTTGGCTCCATCGAAACTGCTCACTCCCGCCTGAGGCGAAATGGCGAAGGAAGGGAGGAAGGCAAGCTTAGCCGCCTTCAGAGTGGCACTCGCCTCCTCTACCCTCTGCATCGCCTGCAGAAAGTCAGTATTCTGGTTTAATCCACGGTCTATGTATTGCTGCAGCAATGGGTCACGGAAGAGGTCGTGCCAATCCATGAATCCCAAAGATGCAGTATCTTTCTGAACCGAATCCTTCAGGTTCCCTCCCTGGTATTCCGTGATGGATTTCTCCAACACGGAATCTCCGAAGAGCTTGTCCGGAACCTTGGTCTCCGGCTGATATTTCGTATAAATTCCGCAACTGCTCAACGAGAGGAGCAATACGGCTGAATATAATATTTTCTTCATTCTTTCCTTCTTTTTTGATTACTCTTTTCCTGCCTTGCTCTTTTCCTCAATACTCTTGATGAGTTCCTGCTGCATCTGGAAGTCGGCTTCCAAATCATGAGGCTTTCTCACCTTCTCCTGCAACCATTCGAAGACTACATAGAACACCGGAACCACGAAGATAAGGGCCAGTGAACCAACCAGCAATCCGCCTACAACACCTGTTCCCAGAGAACTGTTACCGTTGGCACCGGCACCCGTAGAGAACATCAGCGGCAACATACCGAATACCATACAGAGTACGGTTATCAGGATAGGACGGAGACGATCCTGGGCAGCAGAGAATGCTGACGAGATGATGCCCATGCCTGCACGGCGACGCTCCACTGCATACTCGGTAATAAGGATGGCTGTCTTAGCCAGCAAACCGATGAGCATGATGATACCCGTCTGCAGATAGATGTTGTTCTCCAATCCGAACAGCTTGGCGAAGAGGAAACTTCCCATCAGTCCGAAAGGTACACTCAGGATGACTGCGAACGGAATGAGGAAACTCTCGTAGAGGCAAGCCATGATGATATAGATGAGCACCACGCAAATGCCATAGATAAAGAGCGTCTGACTGCCACTGCTGTTGCTCTCCTCACGAGCCATACCGCCAAACTCATAGCCATAGCCCGATGGGAGTGTCTGCTTAGATACTTCGGCGATGGCATTCTGAGCCTCACCGGAAGAATAGCCGTCGGCAGTATTCACGTTCACGGTAATGGAACTGTAGAGGTTGAAGCGGTTGGAAACCTCAGGTCCCACACCATCTTTCAATGTAACAAACTCGCTGAGCGGAGCCATCTCTGCACCATTGCGCACAAACATATTGTCGAGCGAATGCTTGTCGAGACGGAACTGCGGCGAAGCCTGAAGCATGACACGGTAAACCTTACCAAACTCATTATAGTTGCTCACGTAGGAACCGCCACAGTAACTTCCTAATGCATCGAGAACAACAGAAGGCGAAATGCCTGCACGCTTGCACTTGGCAGCATCCACATCTACAGAAATCTGAGGGAAGTTCATATTATAAGAGGTATAGGCTACGGCTATCTCAGGACGCTGGTTTAATGCACCGATAAACTTCATCACGTTGCCATAGAACACCTTCTTGTCGCCACCGGTCTTATCCTGCATGTTCAACTCGATAGAGTTACCCATACCATAACCAGGAATCATGGCAGGCTGGAAACAGAAGATCTGCGCCTCCTTGATGTTGGAAAATTCGGCGTTAAGTCGGGCCATCACATTGTCGATGGAATGCTCCTTTCCCTTGCGTTCATCCCAGTTCTTCAGTTTCACGATAACGGTACCATAAGAGGTGCCTTGACCAGAAAGAAGGCCATAGCCGGCTACCGTACTATAATGGAGCACCTCATCCTGCCTGGTAACAATCTTTGCAATCTTATCGATGGTCCTGTTGGTCTCCTCCAGCGTATTACCCGGCGATGTGCTCACATTGATCATCATCATACCCTGGTCTTCCTGAGGCACGAAACCGGTCTTGGTTGTCTTCAGCAGGAATACCAGCAAGACGATGGATACAGCCAGTCCTGTCCATGCCATCCAGCGATGGTGGAAGAAGAACATCACGCCTCGCTTGTACTTGCCCATCACGGCATTGAAGGAAGCATGATAGGCAGCACGCACCCTGGCATTGAAGCCCTTCTTGCGCCCGTCGAGCGGATTGCCGTTGGCATCAGTAAGCAGGTTGCCATGAGCATCCGTAGCTCCCTGAACAGGTTTCATCATCACGGCACAGAGCGCAGGGCACAAGGTGAGGGCGGAAATCATGGACAGACCTACGGAGGTGGCCATGGTAATACCAAACTGGGTATAGAAGATACCAGATGTTCCACCCATGAAGGATACTGGGATAAACACCGCCATGAAGACCAGCGTACAGGATACTACCGCCATGCTCACATCATGCAACGCATCCCTGGTGGCAAGATAAGAAGACTTATAGCCTGCATCAAACTTAGCCTGCACCGCCTCCACCACCACGATAGCATCGTCCACCACGATTCCGATGGCGAGCACCAGGGCAAAGAGCGTAAGGATATTGATACTGAACCCGGCTACCTGCAGACAGGCAAACGTTCCGACAAGCGAGACGATGATGGAGATAGACGGGATGAGCGTACTCTTGAAATCCTGAAGGAAGAAATATACCACCAGGATAACGAGCAGGATGGCGATAATCAAGGTTTCCACCACCTCGTGCATAGAGGCAAAGAGGAAGTCGTTGCTACTGTGCATCTGGATAAACTCGCAACCCTTAGGCAGCGACTTCGACATCTCATCGAGCTTGGCAGAGATGTTCTGGTTCACTTCTGTAGCGTTGGCACCTGCCACCTGGAAAGTCATAAAGGTGACACCAGGTTTCTGATCAACCTCGCCATGGAAACTGTAAGACAATCGTCCCAGTTCCACCTCAGCAACATCGCGTAGTCGGAGCACGGTTCCATCGTCGTTACTCTTGATAACCATGTTCTTGAACTCATCCACACTCTTCAAGCGGCCATGATACTTCAGGGTGTATTGGAAGGTATTCTTTGAATTCTCACCCAGCGAACCGGTAGGAGCCTCAATGTTCTGCTCGCCGAGTACCTGGGTAACATCAGAAGGCTGCAGATGATACTGAGCCATCAGGTCGGGCTTGAGCCAGATACGCATACTGTAGGTATCGCCCAGCTCCATCACCTCACCCACGCCAGTGATACGCTTGAGTTCAGGAATCACACTGATATCAAGATAGTTGGCAAGGAAGGATTCATCATATTTTCCATCCGTGCTGACAAGCGATCCAATCTGCAGGAAGCTGGTCTGCTGTTTCTGCGTGGTTACACCAATCTTGGTTACCTCCGACGGCAAGAGTCCCTGCGCCTTCGACACACGGTTCTGCACATTCACGGTAGCCATATCAGGGTCGGTGCCCTGCTTGAAATAAACATTGATCTGCGCCGTACCCGAGTTGGTGGCGGTAGAAGTGATGTAGAGCATGTTCTCCACACCATTGATGCTTTCCTCCAGCGGCATGATGACACTCTTCATCACGGCATCGGCATCAGCACCTGTATAGGTTGCCTCCACACGCACGGTAGGAGGCGCAATATCAGGATATTGCTCTACTGGCAGACTGAACAGCGAAATCAGTCCCACCATCACAATCAGCACAGCAACGCATATCGCCATTACTGGGCGTTTGATAAATATATTGCCTTTCATTTACCTTTTTACTTTTTTACCTTTTTACTTTTTTACCTTTTAACCACGTCTCCTTCGTGAACCATTCCGGCTCCCTCACTCACGATGACATCGCCTGGCTTCAACCCATCTTTCACGATGAAGTTGCGGCCATCATCGATGTTCTCTACCTTGATAAGTTGGGAAACAGCCTTGCCATTCACCACCTTATATACGATGCGCTGGTCTTGCTGCTGAACGGTAGCCGACTGCGGGATTACGATGCAATCTTCCTTCACTGTCGGGATGATAACATTTCCCGAACCACCACTATTGAGCAGGCGCTCCGGGTTAGGAAATTCGGCACGAAGCGTAACGGCACCCGTCTCGGCATCTATCACACCGCTGATGCTCTCTACCCTGCCTTTGTGGTCGTACATCGACAGGTCGCCCAACTGCAGGGAAACCTCAGGCATATTCTTGATGGCTGCATCCTTGGAACCATACTGGCGCACGAAACAGAGGAGCTGCTTCTCGGTCATGGAGAAATATACGTACATCTGAGAATTGTCAGAAACGGTAGTTAAAGGCTTAGGCATCGACGCACTCACCAATGTTCCCACACGATATGGCAACACGCCCACCACACCATTGGCAGGGCTACGCACCTCGGTATAAGAGAGATTGTTACGGGCATCGGTAACTTGCGCCTTAGCCTGAGCCAACTGAGCCTTTGCTGAGAGAAAAGCATTCTCAGAGGTTTGAAGAGTATATGAAGAAACTACCTTCTGGGCAAAAAGCTCTTTATTGCTATGATAGGTCAACAAAGCTGAAGAGAGTTGTGCCTGTGCCGCCTTCTCTGCAGCAAGGGCTGTAGCGAGAGCAGCACGATAAGGCACCTGGTCGATAACAAAGAGAAGCTGTCCACGGCTCACCTTGTCACCTTCTCTTACACAGAGACGCTGGATTTTTCCAGCTACCTGCGGATAAATGTCAATATCCTGCTTACCCTTGATGGAAGCAGAATAACTGGTGGATAAAACTTTGTCCATGCGCTTCACGGTCATCGTCTTGAAGCTGGCAGCAGCCACCGTCTGCTCTTGCTTTTTCTGTTGGCAAGAGGTTGTTGTAAGGGTAAGGCAGAGTGCCATTCCCATACAAGGAATCATTCTTTTCATTGTCATCATTTTCTTCATTTCTTATATATTTCTGATTTTTATCTTTTTACCTTTTTATAATCTCATTACCTTTTTATAATCTCATCTTTATGAAACATCCAAAGAGTTCCATCTTCTGAAATCCGGTGCAAAAGTAAGACTATTCTGCGATTTACCAAGCAAAAAGAGAGGAAGGGAATTGTTCAAAAAGAGAACTTTTTCACGAATAGGCAAAGAGTTTTCCGATTTTGAAAAATAATTCGAGAGAAATATGGGCGATATCAGACAGAAAGTTGCTATCTTTGCACCAGATTTAAACAGGAGACAACAACTATGGATATATTGAATTGCAGCAAGCTGATGACAAACGGCATTGCTTGCCAAAAAGACGTAAAGATTGAATTTCCAAAGGGTAAATACAGCAGAAACGAGAACATCATCCTTCTCTTTGTGCAACATGGTATGGTTCATTTGGAAGTCAACTTCATACAATACGTGCTGAAGGAAAACTCCATCATAACGATTGTTCCGAAATCAACCATTAAGTGTATCGATTGTTCGGAGGATTTCCGCTGTTCGTTTCTTACTTTCGACCGGGAGTTTGCCATCGAGGCAATCCCTCGGCCAGAGCCAGCCTATATGGATTTCATCCGCAGCTATCCATCAGGGGCCATACCTGAGCATCGCATAGAACCGACCCATGCCGGCATTGTCAACATCGAATATTTTCTGTATCAGAACGAAGGAAAGCATCGCCTGCAAATCGTAAAGAACATCGTGCAGGCCATGCTCCTGGAAGTTTATGATGTGAACAAGGCAAAGTTTCTGGAGAACAAGCCGAAAGCCATTAACCGACAGAACGAACTCTTCATGCAGTTCATCCATCTGGTATATCAGTATGGCGACAAGCAGAGAGAGGTGGCTTTCTTTGCCGACAAGCTCTGCATCACCACCCGCTATCTGGCAAACATCGTGAGAAACATCGCTCATGAAACCGCCAAGGACATCATCGACCGCCATTGCGTGCAGGAAATCAAGACCCTACTGCGCACCACCAACCAGAGCATGCAGTCGATATCCATGGAACTGGAATTTCCCGACCAGTCGTTCTTCACCAGATACTTCAAGAAACTGACGGGTATGACTCCCAAGGAATTCAGGGCGATGGAAGATTAATAAGAAAAGAAAGAATAGAGAAGAAAATACTCTCATCGTATTACAAACCTGTTACATTCTCATCTTTCACGTTAAATACAATTAAGTTTTTCCCTAGAACCTTCGCAATTCCAGTTATTTTTCCTAATTTTGCGTCCACGTTTCTAACGGATGAAATGATTGTTAAGATTCAATGATTAATAAGGTATTCAAGTTTCGCATGTGGTTCAAGGACGGGCTGAAGGTCCAAAAGCTCCTAGCCCAGGGCATCGCCCTTGGGTATAGTAGCAGTCAGCAAGGCGCCCTGTAAGGGCAAAAGCCTTATGTTTTGCCTGGAGTATTAAAGCTTTTGCCCTTACAGGGCGATAGGCTAGTGCCCGTAATACCCCAGGGCGATGCCCTGGGCTAGGAACTTCTGCCCTTTCAGGGCGTGTGGGGCAAAACTTGCAAAAGTTCAGTAAGATAGTATTATATAAAAATAGACAAGGAAAAAGGAAAAAAGAAAAATGGAACATGTTTTTACTGAATCGATGTTTTTGGTGGGATTCGTGATTTTCATCGCCGCCATACTCGTATTAGACATGCTGGTCATCGACCGAAAGGCACATGTGGTGTCTATCAAGGAAGCCGGTTCATGGACGGCAGTATGGATTATTCTCGCGCTCGCCTTCGCCGTTTTCATCTACTTTCATGGTGACATGGTGCACGGCATCGAGAACTTCGACGACCTGAAGCTGATAGCATCGCGCTATGCTTCGCATCTCAAACTGGACCCGAACGACTATGAAGGGAGTCTGCAGCAATACCGACACTATATGACCATCTCCTACATCTCGGGTTATCTGATAGAGAAGACGCTCTCGGTAGATAACCTCTTCGTGATGATGATGATCTTCACTTCGTTCGGAGTGGACAAGAAAGATTACCAGCACGTGCTAAACTGGGGTATCCTGGGAGCCATCGTACTGCGCTTCGTCTTCATCTTTGCGGGTGCTGCGCTCATCAGCCGGTTCGCCTGGATATTGCTCGTATTCGGTGGATTCCTGGTTTACAGCGGTGCCAAGATGTTCCTCAACAGGAACAAGAAGGAGGAGATTAATGCCCTGGAGCATCCGGTAGTGAAGTTCATGCAAAAGCGCCTGCATCTGGGTCCGCTGGTGATGACGGTGGTATTCATCGAGTTCTGCGACCTGATTTTCGCATTCGACAGCATCCCAGCCGTATTCTCGGTATCGCTCGACCCGTTCGTGGTGTTCTTCTCGAATATCTTCGCCATCCTGGGCTTGCGTGCCCTCTTCTTCCTGCTGGCAGCGATAGCAGACAAATTCCGCTATCTGAAGGTGGGTGTGAGTGTGCTGCTGGTGTTCATCGGTGTGAAGATGCTCATCCACGATTTCTTCGAGATTGATGCAGTCAGTTCGCTGGTATTCATCATCCTCGTACTGCTCGTCAGCATCGGGGCTTCGGTGGTGATTCCGCAGAAACAGGAAGCGTTGGAAAATACGAAATAAGCAAACCATTCGTAAAGGAGATTATCATCAGGTAATCTCCTTCTAGGAAAACATAAAAAGGGCGATTGCTATTCCCTACGCAAGGGATAAGCAATCGCCCTTATCTTTTATGAACTCAGTTTAGAAAGAAGAGCAAATGAATTGGCTTTCCCTTCGGCCGCCGAACTTTGTTTCTTCACTCTTCTCTCTTCACTCTATTTACTTCCAAGGATTCTCTGTTGGGTAAGGCAGGCTAGCTGGCTGGTTGTAAGCGATATCCTTGATGCCGAGATACTTGAATACCTCGAACAAGGTCTTACCTACGTGAGAGAATGCTACGGCTCCGTGGTGTGGATAACCCTTCTGAATCAATACGTGACGATAGAAGCGGCCCATCTCGTTGATAGCGAAGATACCGATACCACCGAATGAACGGGTAGGAACATCAAGAACCTCTCCCTCTGCGATGTAGCTGCGGAGATTACCCTCAGAATCGCACTGCAGACGGTAGAATGTGATGTCAGAAGCTGCGATGTCACCCTCCAAAGTACCACGGGTGAAGTCTGGTGTACCACCATTCTCCAACAAGCGGTTCTGGATGAGCTGATACTTGATCTTACGGCTTGAGCACATCTTGCACTGTGGAGTGTTACCGCAGTGGAAGCCCATGAAGGTATCAGTCAACTTATAGTCGTACTTGCCCTGGATATCCTCATCGTAGATATACTTAGGAACTGAGTTGTTGATATCGAGCAATGTAACGGTATCGTCAGAAGCACACATACCGATGTACTCAGAGAGTGCACCATAGATATCTACCTCGCAAGCTACAGGAATGCCACGGCTAACGAGACGGCTGTTTACATAGCAAGGCTCGAAACCGAACTGGCTTGGGAATGCAGGCCAGCACTTGTCTGCAAATGCTACATACTGGCGAGAACCCTTGTGAGCCTCTGCCCAGTCGAGCAATGTCAACTCAAACTGTGCCATTCTGCGGCTGAGGTCAGGATAGTAGCATCCCTCGCCCATCTCCTTGGCCATATCAGCGCAAACCTCATCGATACGTGGGTCGTTCTCATGCTCCTTGTAAGCTACGAGAAGGTCGAGCTCTGAGTTCTCCTCAATCTCAACACCGAGTTCGTACAAGCCCTTGATAGGAGCGTTGCAAGCGAAGAAGTCCTGTGGACGTGGACCGAAGGTGATAATCTTCAAGCCCTTCAAACCGATGATAACGCGAGCTACTGGTACGAAGTCCTTAATCATCTTAGCTACGTCCTCTGCTGTACCTACAGGATACTCAGGGATGTAACCCTTCAGGTGGCGCATGCCGAGGTTGTAAGAGCAGTTGAGCATACCGCAGTAAGCGTCGCCACGACCATTAATCATGTCGCCGTCACCCTCTGCAGCTGCAACAAACATACAAGGACCATCGAAGTTCTTTGCAATCAAAGTCTCTGGAGTCTCAGGACCGAAGTTACCGAGGAATACAACCAAAGCGTTGCAGCCCTGCTCTTTCACTTCGCCCAAAGCCTTGAGCATATCTTTCTCGTTCTCAACTGTAGTCTGGCAGTTGAAAATTTCACCCTTGTACTCTTTTACGATGTTCTCACGGCGCTGAGTAGAAAGCGCGATTGGAAAACAGTCACGGCTAACGGCAATAATACCGAGCTTTACTTGTGGAATGTTGTTGCTTACCATAATTTTAGTTTATTACTTAAGTTTTTGTATAAATTGCTTATATTTATTGATTCTTTTCTAATTTGTTTGGCTGACAATTATTCATTGTTCCGAGCACAAAGGTACAAATATATTTTGTATCACCAAGCGTTTTAAGGAATTTTTAATTCAAAAAAATGGCGCAAAACCGAAATTCTGCGCCAAATGTAACATATGATAAAGTTCTTGATACATTTCATACGTATCTCTTTTATCATCTGATACCCCTTTTCTGCCTTAACATCTTCTTTAATATCTTCGCAGCGGGCGGTACCGGATGGTGTAAATCTGATTGAAGTACTTCTTCCAGCTGTTCGGCTCCTTGTCGTCATCACGCACGATACGGATGCCGTAGAATCGGGTACCCGTCTCCTTGTATTCCCGGAATCTCGACAACAGCTGCTGTGGCGGATCGGGAATCAGAAAGTCGGTTATCCAAAGCACATCGGCATTCACGTAATGAAGACCATCGTTGTCGAGAAGTTCGAACATCTGGTTCATCATTTTCTTTGCCGATGTTCCGCCTCCGATAAATGGAAGGTGGGTTGTGGTAGGCTGCCGCCGGATGCCTCGCCCGGTATGCGACTGTCCATCTCCGTCGGACGGAGCTGCATCTGCTTCGGCTGATTCCATCATAGTGATTCCTATTCTCTTCAGGCGCTCTGCCTTGCGCTTCGCCATCAGGTCGATGGCACGGGTACTGACGGAGAAATCTATCAGGAAGCAGTCTCGCTCCAGATCTTCTGCCGTTCCTTCCAGCAGAGAGATGAGTGTAGAGGATATCCTTTCAGGCGTGCCATACATACTGGCAGAGGTGTCCAGGCAGACGATCATCGGACCCTTGCGGGAGGCATGGGTAAAGCCGAGTTTGCGGAATGGTTTCGACATTTCGCTCTTATAACGGAAGGTCTGGAGTCTTCGCGTGCGATACTTATAGATAAAGAGGCCCTCCATATCCTCGTCACTGTACTGTGCCAGTTCGAGCGGGAGAAGGGAATTGAGATCATCGCCCACGGTAATGCCCTCGATATCGCTACCCGCTGAATGCTCCATCTTCATCTCTACGCCCGATGCGATGATGAGCCGGTCTTTTCCGTTAGCATCGGCTACTCGTCCCATCTTCGCCACAATTTCCTTGATTTCGGGGTATTTATCCTGAATCTTCACCTGGTTCAGACGGCGTTCAAACTCCGTTTCAGTCCATCCGTTCGTCATCAGTTCCCAGGCTTGTACGGCGCGCTGCTCCGAAACGCCCTTCGTCTTCATGTTGCGGGTTATCTGGTCCATCATGCGCACCAGTCCTGTTTCGAAGTTGTTCTGACGGAGCGAGATAAAGTTCTTCAGCTTGTTCAATACCTGATGGTCGATGCAGACCTTCCAGTCTCTTACCAGCCTTTCCCAGTTTTCGGGTTTCGAAGCCCCGTCTCCAGTCATCAGCTTGAGGAAGAAAGGCTTATCGAACCCATCTTCAGCATGTTCCTGTTCCAGCTGGTCGAGCAAGGGGAGCCACACCTGTTCATCCATCCGCTTGAAGGGAGCCCAATCGAGCACATCATCTGCCCGATGACTCTCGGTCCAGGCACGCTGGCGCTGGAATCGCATGTGATGGACGCATTCCACGATGAATTTTCCCACGCTATCATAGAAAACCTTGCCCTTGATCTTGCTGTTCACCACCTGTTGCACGAATTTCTGCACCTCTTCGCCAGTTTCTTCCATGGTTATTTTCAGGGTAAAGAGATGAATGAGATAATCCTTCAGCGGGTCTTCCTTCAAATTCCAAGGCATGGCGGTATCTGTCGGTTCAGGTATCTTCACCTGGCCCGACTTGCAGAAGTCATCCAGCATCTTCAAATAATACTGTGCCTCCGCCAAATCCTTGTTATTCTGGTATTTCATAGGAGTAAATCCTTATTTTTTCTCCATCAGATATTCTGCGAAGATTCTTGCAGCACTCTCTACTTTGGCTGCGCAAGGGCGAGACTTGTAATATTCTGCCGTTCTTGCCGAAGCCACATAGCTGGACTGCGCTTTCTCGTGGCCCTTCAAGCCGAGGATTTCGGCACAGATGATACTGCCGTTCTGCTCCTTCGATTTGGCGAGCAAATCCTGCACCACCTTATAGCAGGCCGACTTGCCCTCGCGGTCATCCCCCTCGGTCTGTCCGCAATCCAAGCCAACGAGCACCACGATGCCCGAAACGGCACCACACATCATTCTCATTCTGCCTAGTCCACCACCGAAGCCGGCACCAATGCGCTTCGCCATCTCATCATCAAGACCATATAAATCGGCAAAGGCAGCCACTACCGACTGGCAGCAGCCATAGCCCTGCATAAAGTTATCCACCGCCTGGTGAACACGCGCCTCCAACTCAGGAGTCAATATTTTCTGTTCATTCATCATGTTTAGATTCTTCTATATATAATAATGTAATAGGAGGCGATTAAACCTCATAAAGTTTCATCGTATCCTGACGGGTAAACGCCAGCTCCTTATAGAAATCACGGAGATAAGCCGATATTTCCGCCTTATCATCAGCAGATGCGAAGAGATTCTCGCCCAACTGCCTTTCCAGCGAGTTCAAGCCATCCGAAAGGTTTTCTATCTCTCCCTCGTAATCCCTTCCATCCTCCGGATTCCTGCGGACACGATGATACTTAATATCCTCAGCAAGCGCATTCTTCATCTCCACGAGTTTATCTGCAAAAGGAGAAAAGAGGGCACGGATCACGATGTTTCGGATAGCATCCCGCTCTTCCGGTTCCTGCCACAGACAATGGTAGATAGGAAGCAAATCGCAGATATCCACCTCTTCCCTATCCTGCATGAAGGCAGAAGTGCGAAGCAGGCGGACGATATTCTTCCATCTTCGGTCACTCACATAGATATTTCTGCGCTCGGCAGCCTCATCCACATTCACGGCTCTCAGAGATTTACGGATAGC
>JAJWOH010000072.1:15746-17858 GCA_021635485.1 Segatella copri
TTCTGCGCTCGGCAGCCTCATCCACATTCACGGCTCTCAGAGATTTACGGATAGCGGAAATTGCATCGAGCACCTCGATTTTCACGCCAATCTTATCGATACGCTCCGTCCATTCTGCATACTCCTCAGCAGTAATAGCATTTGAATTCGCTTTTCCTTCGGTCGCCGAACTTTGTTTTTTCACTCCTCGTTCTTCACTCTTCACTTCCAGCAGCATCGCCCGGAAATTCTTCTCCAGCTTAATCGGTCGGCTTTCTATTCTGATAACGAATCGGTCCCAGAGCGCCTCCAGTCCTTCTCCCTTAGCCGGCAGCTCATTGCTTGCAGCCACGAGAAGCTTCAGAGGAAGATGCATTTCCCGATTGCCGTTTCTGAAGATTTTCTCGTTAATCACCGTAAGGAGCGTGTTCTGGATCGCAGGTCCCGCCTTCCAGATTTCATCCAGGAAAACCACATCGGCTGTAGGCAGATACCCCTCCACCGCACGCTCGTAAGTATCCGAAGTCTTCAGTTTCTGAATGCTCACCGGACCGAAGATTTCATCGGGTGTAGAGAATCGTGACATCAGATACTCAAAGCTCTGAGCCTCCCTGAATGCCGTCTTCAACTGTCTGGCCACCATACTCTTTGCCACACCCGGAGGTCCCAGCAGGATGATACTCTCACCTGCCAGAGCTGCCAGGAGCGAGAGCGATATCTCCGTCTCCTTCTCATAAATGCCCCGGTTCATCTCACCGAGTAATTGTTTGAATCTTTCAAGCATATTCTTACTTTTCTATTCAGAATCATATAAAGACAAAAAGAAGTTAAGAGATAAAATTCATTATCCCTTAACTTCCTCATATTCTTTTATATAAATAAGGTATGGCTTACTTTACGTTGCCCACCTTAATCAAGTACTCAGCAATCTGAACAGCGTTCAGGGCAGCACCCTTACGAATCTGGTCGCCAGTCAACCACAATGTGTTACCATTGTCATCAGCCAGATCCTTGCGGATACGACCTACATATACATCGTCCTTGCCGGCGCTCTCCAATGGCATTGGATAAACGTAGTTCTGGGCATCATCCTTTACAGTTACGCCTGGAGCAGCCTCCAAAGCCTTGCGGATGTCCTCTACTGCCAATGGCTTCTCTGTTTCGAACCAAACACTCTCAGAGTGAGAACGGAGTGAAGAAACGCGAACGCAGGTAGCACTGGTGCGAACATCAGAGTGCATAATCTTGCGGGTCTCGTTATACATCTTCATCTCCTCCTTGGTGTAATCGTTAGGAGTCATCTTGTCAATCTGTGGAATGACATTATATGCCAACTGATGAGGGAACTTATTGATATGCTCAGTCTTACCGGTCTCGATGATATCCTTATACTGCTGCTCAAGTTCAGCCATGGCAGCAGCACCAGCACCTGAAGCACTCTGGTAAGAAGAGATATGAATCTTCTTGATATGGCTCAAGTTATCGATAGGCTTCAACACTACAACCATCATGATGGTGGTACAGTTAGGGTTGGCGATGATGTTGCGAGGGCGGTTCAGGGCATCCTCAGCATTTACCTCAGGTACAACCAGAGGCACGTCGTCGCACATACGGAATGCGCTAGAGTTATCAATCATCACGGCACCATACTTGGTGATAGTCTCGGCAAACTCCTCTGAAGTGCCGCCACCAGCAGATGTGAAAGCAATATCGACATCTTTAAAGTCATCGTTATGCTGCAAAAGTTTGACCTCATAGTCCTTTCCCTTGAAGTTGTATTTTCGTCCGGCAGAACGCTCAGAACCAAACAACACCAAATCATCCATAGGGAAATTTCTCTCAGCAAGGATACGCAGGAATTCCTGTCCTACTGCGCCACTTGCACCAACAATTGCTACTTTCATAATCGAATCTTTTAATTTATAAAGTTGTTATAAGTGTAAACTATGGAAGAGAAAGCCAGCCTCCTTATCATCTTCATGATTTCTCATCTTTCTGACAGCTTCATAATTTCTCATTTTCTGATAGCCGGAAACTGCTTATTTTCTCAAATCCGCTGCAAAGTTAAGACTTTTTCTACAATATCAAGCATAAATTCCCAAAAATTATTGCTTTTTGCTGCAAATTTATCAT
>JAJWOH010000216.1:0-3104 GCA_021635485.1 Segatella copri
AATACAATATCTTCGTGAAAGCCGACAACATCACTTGCCACCGCTACTACGACCTTACTGCCGTTAAGCAGCCAGGTTTGTGGATTATGGCAGGAGCCAGCATAAATCTCGGCTGGTAATATAATAAAACGAGCCTTGAAGCTAACTTTTCATCAGTTACTTCAAGGCTCGTTCATTTTTTATCGGAAAGGGACATTCTATTCCGTTTGTCCCATTGCTTGCTCTTCCTTCCAATTATCTGTTAATGTATTTCTTTCCACCCTGCTGAATAACAAATGTAACTGTTGCTGAAAGGAATGTTACAACTTGAAGCTAACTCCAGTTTTAAAACCTAAATAATCAGTACTATTGCTGCCATTTCTTGTAGTTTTAAATCTTGTATAACCAAAACTAAGATTGAAATCAGCTTTTGACGATAAAGGAAGTTTTATGCCTACAGCAGGATTGATACGTATACTACCATTTCCATGTGTGCCAAAGTCGTAACCTGCTTGTAGAGAAAAAAATGGGGTGAGTTTCTCCGTTACAGGAAAGTCAAATTCACCACGAGCAAACACTGGCAGCATCTGACTGTCAAATTTATCATCAGTAACAATACCTGTTCCAACGCCAAGATAGAATTGGTCACTAAAATATTTGCCAATTTCTGGTTGGAAATTAAAAAGACCACCTTGATGAGACTTCAAACCAAAGTCATACCCCAAAGTTCCACCAAGTTCAAAAGAACCATTCTTTTGGGCTGACATGTTTGAACAAAGCAAAAATGCAACAATTGTTGTTAAAATGACTCGTTTCATATTGAAAATAAATAAGGGCGCAAACCGTTTGTGACTTGTTTTTCATCAGGTTACCGCCAAGTGACCTTGCACAATACAAGCACAGATCGGTTCACGCCCTAAAGGACATGAACCTTCTATCTGCTTGCTCTCATTGTGCGAAAATTGGCGGTATTCGATGAAAAGAGAACAAGAGCTAAAGCTCAATATTATTTTGTTCATTTAAAGTTGAAACGGAAACGCATAAAATTAATAAATTTGTTATAAGAATGAGTATTCATACGAATCCTCCTAGTATGCGTTATGTTCTTGTCTGTCTATTTCATATTTTTTAATTTTAGATGAATAATTATTGTTAACTAACTCTTTACATTTAAGCTTACATTCAATTAATTCCAATGTTGCCAAAAATGCGATGCAAAGATAGGGAAAAAGTTTTATCAAAGCAAGAAAAAGTGCGATTTTTTACCCATATCTCATAAAAAAACATAGATATGGGTAAATAATCGCCCATTTTTACAACTTTTCACAGAAACAGGTCTTCTGATACAACCTCGCTCTGCACCCGGTTCCAATAAGCATTATGCACTACTCCATACGTAGTAACCATTGTAAGCTGTAGGGTCTTGCGACGAGAGATACTATCGCCAAAACGAGCCAGTTTGTGGCGGAGATTCGCATCATAATCCTTATCAATCACAAATTCATTCTGAGAAAACTTCATTTCGCAGATATTAATAGTGTTATCGGCTCGCTCTATCAGCATATCAATCTGCGCACCAGGACCATAAACCTCATCGTCCTTCACCTGCCAGGAATAAGTATTTGTCACCACTCCCGAAATGCCAAGTGCCTGCTTGATTTGAGGGATATGCTGGAAACATACTCGCTCAAAAGCCAAGCCACACCATGAATAGCGAAGAGACGAGGTATAATTGTGCGACCAGAACTCTGGGTCATCCGTTCTATTCTCCTTCATAAACTTCAGATAGAACAAGGAAAAATTATCCATCAGGCGATAGATAGCATTATACTTCTTGGCACCATAAGAATTGGTACGGATAATGAAGCCGCTATGCTCCAAATCTTCCAGCACACGAGAGAGATTTCCGCTATCCGTAACACCTAAACCTGATACTATCTCCTCCCGGCGCATTCCGCCAAGTTTCTTACCCAATACATTCACCACATCTATATATGGTTCTGAATTGCGAAAGAGAGAATCATACAGTTCCCTAAACTCGTAATGCAAAAGTCCCTGGGGTGAAAAGAAAAGAGAATCGATGTTCTGAGCCAGACTCTTCCCTTTCTCCATCAAAGACCAATAGTAAGGCACACCGCCCATCACCATATAAGCCTCCAACAAATCATACCGGGAATAAGCGAAGCCCATAGCCTCACTATATTCCTCACACTCATGAAGGGTGAAAGGCTCTAAGAAAATCTGATAGTTCACACGATTGTGCAGACCGCCATGATTACGGAATATCTTGTTGATAATCCAGGATGTTGCCGAACCACAAACGATAAGCAGCACATCATCCCGCATCGCAGCCCATCCATTCCAGAAGAACTCCAATGCAGTAACAAACTTAGACCTCGGCGTGTCCATCCAAGGCATTTCATCGATAAAAATAACTTTCTTCTTCGCTGATGACTGACGAATCAATTCTTTTAGCATATCGAAAGCCTCCAACCAATGCTTGGGCGAAGAAGGCACTTGGAGTCCAGCGTCCTCTAATGAAGAACGCCAACCATAAAGTTGCTCTTGCAAAGATCCATTAGCAAGACCGGAATGAGAGAAGGTAAACTGATCTTTAAACGTCTGTTTGACGAGATAAGTCTTTCCTACACGTCTTCTTCCATACAACGCTACAAATTTAGAGTCATCGGAATTGTAAGCATCCCTCAACTCAGCTTGCTGTTTCTTTCTACCTATCAACATATTATAATCCTCCTCTATCTATAAATTAGCTTATAAAAACAGAGGCAAAGATAATCAAAACTTTCCGTATAATTGTCGGAAAATACACTTTTTAACCCATTTTCCGACAAATATAGACTTATAATTGTCGGAAAACGCCCTTTCAAGCCTACTTTCCGACAATTATAGCTCACTATTTCCTTTTTAGGGAAGTACAATTCCTCTCTTATTTTATTCCGGTTTCTGATATTTTCCGTTCACTTTAATCGGTTCGAGATGGATTCCCACATGGGTATCTGCGCCGAAGTGCTGCTTCAGTTTCGTTTCGATATGAGTAGCATGCTCATGAGCCTCATAAAGCGAAAGAGAACCCGGCATGCGGACATGCATTTCTATCGCAATCT
>JAJWOH010000217.1:0-3099 GCA_021635485.1 Segatella copri
TTTTCTTATCTTTAAGTTGATTTATACCCTGTCAACTTTTTCCAGGACAAGACATGTAGTTGGTAGAGTGTAGTGAGAAAATCGTGAGGGATAACCCCAAATCGTGATGGATAGCGTGATGGATTTTTCCGTTTTTGAAGTATCTATCACGCTATTTAAGTGTACGAATATCAGTATGTTAAGGGGTGTAAGAGATGCAAATCGTGATGGATGATAGATGATTACATAAAATTTGTTCGTATGAAGGCTGCGCTGGGTAACTTATATGGCTGCATCGGGTTACAGATATTACTGCATCGGGTTACAGATATTACTGCGTAAGCTAACGGAGACGTATCTGTAAGCTTATCGAGACGTCTGCATCAGCTAACTGAGACGTCTGAACTCGCTGACTGAACTGCTTGAGCTAGCTGACTGAGCCACTTGAATTGTCTTACTGAACCACTTGAGTTGCTTGATTGAACCACTTGAGCTAGCTCGACAGTAGTGTGATACAGCTACCCAGCTACCTTTGGAAATTTTAACTGAAGTTTCGCAAGTTTTACCCCACACGCCCTGAAAGGGCGGGTGGGTGTGATACTTGAGTATTGAATGATTAAACAGGATTAATCAAGATGGCATCTCGATGCTTCATCCATTAAAACAACGAGGGCTGCAAACGGTATTGTTACCATTTGCAGCCCTTACTTATATTAGTATCAGAAGCGTAAAATTACACTCCCTGACCTGGGTAGTTCGGATCATTCGAGCCGAAGCCTGGTCCCCAACTATCCCATTCTTCTTGTGATATTCCACCTCCGGTACTTCCTCCACCTGTTTCTTCTCCACTTCCTGCCAGGATGCAAGGTGTATTCATTTCAAATACCTGAATAGCAGGTGATATATATTCTTTCTTCTTCATAATTCCTTGCTTATTAATTATTTAACACTAAATTTCTTTCCATTCTTGATATAGATGCCCTGGCGAGGTGTTCCCATTACGCGCTGGCCCTCTAACGTATAGATGGCTGATGAACCAGTCTGTTTGCCATCTCCTAAGCTGATGATGCGGATACCTGTAGTAGAACTGTCATCAGGCAAACCGATGCTGAACAGCATGGTACGTGAAGAAGCCGACTGCGATGGCTGGACGTTCAGATACATGCGATAAGGAGACAAATCACCTGTGTGGATACCAAACTTACCATCTGCACGGAAACTGTAGCTTCCCTCTGCCATAGGAGTGGTAGTATAAACGCCACCTATTGAGGCATTTGTCAGTTCATGGCAGATAGTCATAAAACCACTCTTACCATCCCAGTCTCTCAGAGTCAGCGACTTGGCTGCTGGATTTGCAAAGAAGTTGGCGTTGTACTCTACATTCTGTGCCGTTGCAACCAATTTCTGAGCAGTGCCCTCTGCACCAAGCTTAACAATCATCGGTGTACCAGCCTTGATAACAGTCTGCTCATCGAGCATAAGAACGAATTTCAATACACTTGCATCATTTGTAGGCATGTGAATCATCATATCTCCTACCGGATAGCACTTCTCTGCACCAGCAACATCAGCTGCTTTGATATCGAAAGGAAGACAGAGTGTTACATAACCCGTCTGTCCCTCAGTAAGCTGACGGCTATACTGCAGGTCCTTTACCGTGAACTTAGCCTGGGTGTTGATGGCTAAAGAAGCATCATCGGTAAGGATCAGATCCTTGACATAGAACTTGCCATCTTCTGCCTTAGCCTCCAGTGTTCCATCTGCATCTGCGAAATACTTATGAAGAGTGCAGCCTTCGTTGCGGCAGCCCATGTGGTAGATGTGCTTGGCTGAGTCGAACTCAGGACTGGTTATAGTGGCAGATGCTACGTGAATTAATTCACTATCAGAAGAACTGTTGCTATATGAGGAAGCCGTTCCATCGCAGTAATTGAATGTTCCATTATATACAGTATTGCCCTCTTCTGCAACAAGCACAGGATAAGCATCTGTGCCGAGTTTCTGATACCAAGCCAGTTCACCTTCTGATTTGCTTCCGTTGAGCAGGTAAGCCACCTCGCCGCTGTTCAGCTGCTCTGCGGTGAATGCCTTGACCACGTCAGCTTCATTCTTACCGTCAGGATAAGTCAATGAGCCTTTTCCGATAGCCTTGACAGCATTACCTGTCTGCTCAATTTTATTGATGGTAAGCTTCGCGCTGCTGTTGTATGCCAAGATGCCAGAAGCGGTGCTGGAGGAATCTTGTATGCGTCCAACAAGGAGACCGGCACTCTCTGTATCAGAAGTAGCAATAACATTACCAGTGCCAAGCACATTGTTCAGATTACATATATAACCATCTCCTATCAGGTTTCCGACAAAATCAGCTCCAGTTATATCGCCATAGTTGGCACAATTCTGAATGGTTCCTGAGTTAAAATATCCAGCAATGCCGCCAACGCATTCCTCACTTCCTGTTACGACACCATAATTGGCGCATGAAATGATGGATTTGACGGATTGCCAATAGTTACCTACAATACCTCCTACAACATTTGCACCATTCACCTTTGCATGGTTTTCGCAGTTGCCGATGTCGCCACTTGCCATTCCTGCTATTCCGCCAACGTAGTTTTTTCCTTCTACCGAACAGTTAGCCAAGATCTTGATATTTTCAATACAAGAGCCTGCAACTCCTACCAAAATTCCAGTACGATAATCATCAGCAGTAGTCTTTACCTTTGCATTGTCGAAAGTGATGTTCTTGATGCTGCCCTTTTCTGCATAGCCGAAGAAACCGGCTTCGCAGGGGATACCGATAAACTCAGAGATGTCATTGATGTAGAGATTTCTGATGGTCTTCCCGTTGCCGTCAAATGTACCTTGGTACATATTTTCAATATTATCAGAGTTACCGATAGGAGTCCAACTGACTTCTTTAGTATACTTGGTGCCATCCTTCGCATGGCAGAACTCTGCCAAGTCAATATCTTTAGTCAGCGTGGCTGAAATAGTAGTATAACCACTATTCACCTGGTCGCGGAACCACGCCAGTTCGGCAGCTGTGGATATCTTATAAGGATTGTCTACTTTGCCATCACCACTGGCAGGCCGCTTCGGTGTTTGTGCCCATGCCCCCCC
>JAJWOH010000218.1:0-3094 GCA_021635485.1 Segatella copri
CGCCCGTCAGTTTAGAGTGCGCACAGATATACCAGTAATACTTACCATTACGTTCAATGGTCTGTGCTGCCCAGGCACGGTCGTCTGCCCAGGAAAAAGAACTGAGATCGAGCGGAGAACCATGGTCTGTCCAGTTCACCATATCCTTGGTGGAATACACACGCCATTCGTTCATCCAGAAGAAGTCAGCCTTATCTTCATCATGACCGGTATATACATAGAGACGGTCTCCAACAACCAGAGGTGCTGGGTCGGTAGTTAACTGTGTTTGCACGATTGGGTTCTGTGCATAGGTAGCACCCTGCATGGCAAGCAGCCATGCGCTTATCAGTAACGGCTTTCTGGGAGCCAAGTTTTTCGTTGTATTCATCATTATGATTGTTTATTCGTTTAACGCTGCAAAATTACGAAAAAACAATCATAATGACTTTATCGAATGTTTCAAAAACTTTATTAAGTTTATCTTACTACACAAACTCTATTGGTGATTGATGCACTTGTCTCATTCTTGAGTAGAATATATGCTAACATATACTTTTCTACAATTAATGCTTCACAAGTCTCACACCATAAATCTGTCCAACTTGCTTGCCCTTATGAGCCACAAACTTCACTCTTATTTCCTTCTTGCCCTTAACAAACTCTGAAGGAATGGCATAATCAACGGTCTTAAACTGTGTGGTGCGCCAGCGATGACTGTTGTTCACGCTGCAAAGCAACTTGTCGTTGACATAAATATCAAACTCACTTGTACGCCATTCATCCTGTCCCCAGAACTTGAGCTGAAGGCTAAGATTAGTCTCTCCCTTGGTCTGCATCAGATAGCTGAAATAATGGCCATCCTTTGCATCACGGAAGAAGATACCCTCTGTATTACCCTTGTTCGAATCATCTGTCTCCATACGATGGTCGGTCTCTGGCTGCTGTTCTCCAGGGTTCACCTTATCCACAGTTCTAGCCTCCAAAGCCTGACGGGCTTTTTCCTCATCAGCCAACTTCTGCATATAAGCCTTGTAATCATTCTCGCCTAGTGCCAACCAATACATCATATATCGAGAATCATGAATCTCGAAGAAAGGCTGTAGTTCACCATCGATGGTATTCTCCATGTGGGTGGCAAGTTTAAAGTGCAATGGCTTGCCAGGAACTGGCTTCAGGTTTTTGGCAATGTCGTCGAGATGTTTCGGCAACAGAATAGGAGCCTCGTCAAGAGCCAGTTTCTTTCCACCGGCATACTGTCCGAAACGGCTGTCATCAGCGATGAGCGAACGCATATCCTCTGTTCCCGTCTTCATGCCGAGCAGGATAGGACCATACATGATTGCCACATACTGAGGCACATTGATCATCGGTTTGATGTAAGCGTGCATAGGCATAGAGATCTTTACCTGGTCACCCTTCTTCCATTTGCGCTTCATGCAGACAAATCCATTCTCCTCATAGCTATCGGCATCAAAACCAACACCCTTCACGGTGAAGTTTTCACACCAGGACGGCTTACGGACTTTCAAGATGAAAGTTCCCTTACCCTTGGCTACTTCTACGACAGATGTTTCAGCATACGGGAAAGCGGTCTGCTGACGAATCACCATCTTTCGATCCTTCCAATTCAACTCGGAAGCCACGAAGAGATTCACATAGAGCGCATCATCCTCCGCCTTCACACCCTTATCGTGCGTCCAGACAAACTGTCCGTACTTTCCGTGGTTTTCCATACCTGTTCCCACACAACACCACATTGCCTTATTAGGAGCAGAATAATTGCGGTAATGACGAGGACGGGCAGAAGTGAAATAGACATAGCCGCCATGTTGCGGATGCTGGGCAGAGAGGATATGGTTGAACATCGCAGTCTCATAAAAGTCACCATACATTCCATCAGGTTTCACTCGGTTCAAATCCTCGGTAAGCTTCAGCATATTATAGGTATTGCAAGACTCCGGACCATCGATGTCGTTGATATAGTCTATGCATGTTTCCTTAGTAGGAAAATGCTCACGCCGACTGTTTCCTCCCAAAGCCAGCGAACGCTGACGTGTCACAATTTCCCAGAAATACTCGCTGGCATTGTGATATTGCACATCATGAGCCAACTCAGCGATGCGCTGATATCCGATAACCTTCGGAATCTGTGTATTGGCATGCATATTGTCTAGACAATCCTTGCCTTCTTCCATTGGCACCAGCAACAGCTTGTGAGAGAATCGGCGAGCACAATTCAGATATTTCTGCTCTCCGGTAATAGCGTATGCATCAGCAAGCACTTCGTTCATGCCTCCATGCTCATTGCCTAGCATTTTCTCCATCTGTCCGTCGCTCAAATCATGCGTTATGTCCACTGCCCAATCGCAGAACTTCAGAAACAGATTCTTTGCCTGTTCATTTCCACAATAGAGCCATGCATCACGAAGTCCTGCATACATCTTATGAATGTTATAGAAAGGTGCCCATGTTCCGAAGTAAGGTCCGAAATCTCCCTTACTGAAAGCCGTCCACATCTTGGCACTATTCGGAACACCACCTATATAGTTATGGCACCAGGCTTCAGGACGCTGATTGTTAGCATCAAGCACCAGCTGGAGTTCGGATATCATATATTCCATGCGCTTGCGGCATTCCTCATTGCCTGTGGCTGCATTGATGGCAAGAGCCGACAGATAATGTCCGCCCACATGTCCGTCCAGTCCATCCCAGTTGGGATAAGAAGGTTTACGAGGCTGCAAGCCAGCCTCCTTGCGATAAGGGGCCAGCATGCGGTCGCAATCATATTTCAGGAGCACCTGCACATTCAAGTCGCGAGCATGCTTCAATGGTCCGTCAAGAAGGGTGATGTCGCCCAGCGGGAACTCATCCTTATAAAGTTTATCTTGCGCCACAACACCCAAGGCAGGCGCAATGCTCAGCAGAGCAATCATTAGTTGTTTCTTCATAATTTGATATTATTTTAAATTCTTAATAAAAGTGTATATGCGGACAATTACATTTAGCTTATGGCTTTCAATGAAAAAACACTTCTTTTAATGTTTCTTCTTACTCGCTAAACTTCCACCAATCCAGGAAGAAGAGGTTCTGCTTCTGGATGTCGCCTCCCTTA
>JAJWOH010000073.1:0-17699 GCA_021635485.1 Segatella copri
CCAGTCCTTTGAGTTGTAAACCTCCTTCAACTGGCAGATTACCGGTTCGCCACGGTCTATGCTCACACTCACCCTCATATCCTTTACAGCGTTTAGGAAGCAAGGAATTGCGGCGATGGTAAAACGCGCATCACCGCTCTTGTCGCAGTAGAAATCATAGCTCAGACTGGCTCCCTTCGGCAATTTCACAGCCTTGCCGCTGTGACCTAACAGCGGACGGACGGTAATCTTCTCGGCTCCTCTAACGGCAGCCTGGGCAAGCGGCGATTCAGTAGCCTTGCTCCATTCGTAGGCATTCTTGGCAATGATGTCGCCGGTAACTACAGAGAGCGGCTTGAGATCGTTGCTGCGGTCGAAGGCATCAAGTTTCAGCCGCTTGATATCGGCAGCCGGGAGTGTGCCCGGAATCTGCGGAGCCTGCATCTCTGCACCGTTGGTAAGGATGAAATCCTTCCATTTGCCGTTTCTGATGCGACTGTAGTAGGCATTGAGCTGCTTCAGTTTGCTGTAAGCATCGATGCTCACAGCCGCCGCAGCCTTCGCCTCATCATCTTTATTGAACAGTCCCGGACGGGCGATGTGTCTTGCTTCCTGTGCTTCCAGCTCCTTTTCGGCTACGAAGGCAGCCAGGAATATCGGATATTTCACAACCTCGAAGAAGCCGTCTTTCTGGTTCTGAGGCAGCATGCGCTCGATGGATTCAGTCTTCGCCTTCAACAGGTCGTAGCGGTAGAGGAAACGCTCCAGTTCGTTGCCGAATTCGCCTGAATGGAACTCCGTATCGCCGTAAGGCATTGCCATATAAGCGGAATGGCGGATGCTGGTAAGACGGTAATATTCTTCCATCAGAGGCATGATTTTCCTGCCCGTAACAGCGTCAAAGAATGAGTTGAGAGCGTTCTGGATATAGGTCTTGCAACCTGCTTTCAGGGCGTTTTTATTCCACGCCAGGTTCATCATCATGGCTAGCTGGAAGGTTGACTGCTTCGGATTGGTAATGTTGGCTATCCAGGCACAGTCTTCGTCGTTGTGAGCGGCAGAGCGGTGCGATTTGCCGCGCTGGGCATTCTTGCTCTCCAGATAATCCTTGCTGTTGAGCATTTCGAGCAGCAGGCCCGGCGAGAGATTGCTCATCTCCATCTGTGCATCCGAGCAAACCAACTTCACGTTCTCGATGGTTTTGCGGTGCTTCTTCTTGTGCTTCTTGCCCACGAACTCCGTCACCTTGTAGTTTTCAGCCACGCAGATGTCGAAACTGTCTACCACAGCCTTGTTGTAAGCAGCCTCGTGCTTGCCGTCTACCTGCCACAGCGTATTGGCTCTCAGGCGCAGCATCAGTCGGGCGATGCGGCTGTAGTTCTGCGGTTTCATCCACTGGCTGTTGTTCAGGGCAAGTCCTCTGAATTCTATTCTCGGAACCTCTATCCACTGCTGGTCTACGGGTGTATAGAGGCTCTTGCGCTGAGCAGGCTGCAGGTCGTTCCATGCCGCCAGAGGCGAAACGCCAGCCAGCTCAGAGAGTTTCATGATGGCGTAAGCCGTTCCGCGGGCGTTGCTTCCGATAACGATGAGTTTCCCTTTCCTCGTACCGATGTAGAAAGCATCCTTTGCGGTGATAATAAGATGCAGCGGCGCACCGAGTTTTTCTACAGCCGAAAACTCCTTGTTGGTGAGCTGGTCGAGCTGGTAAATCTGTATCGGGGCGCTTGATTTCTCTTTCGCTTCGAATCCTGTAACGGCCTTCATATCGCCCGCAAACTCTTTGAGGGCGATCTTCACTACAGGCGAAAGGATAGAGTTGGTGGTATAAGATACTCTTCCGTAGCCGTCGGTCCAGTAAACGTTGGGCGATGCGGTCTGAGTTTCCGTCTTCTTCACTTTGGTTTCGGTCAGCGCGTTGGCATTCAGGCTAGAGAAGCACGCCAGAGCCAAGGCTACGCCTAATATAATCTTTTTATATTTCATTTTTCTTCCGTTTTTGTCTGTTCGGTTGTAGATTCGCTTTTTGCTGAAACTACACATTTCTGCAATTTGCAAAGATACATAAAAGTGTTTAATATCTGAAATTATTTAGTTTTTATTTGCTTATTACATTATTTATTGTTACTTTTGCACCAAATAAATAAAAAGAAATGATGACATTATATCCAAAATTGATAGAAGAGGCGCTTGCTACGGTGATTTATCCAGGCACCAAGAAGAACCTCATAGAGAGCGAGATGCTGGCAGATACGCCTAGCATCAATGGTATGAAGGTGAAGGTGGTTCTTCTCTTTCCTCGTGATACGGATCCTTTCCTCAAGAGTACGGTGAAGGCGGCTGAGGCTGCCATCCATTATCATATTTCGAAAGATGTAGAGGTGGAAATCGTTACTGAGTTCAAGTCGGCTCCTCGTCCTGAAGTAGGAAAGATGCTGCCACAGGTGAAGAACGTCATCGCTGTGAGCTCTGGTAAGGGTGGAGTAGGCAAGAGCACCGTTTCTGCCAATCTCGCCATCGCCCTGGCTAAGTTGGGTTATAAGGTGGGCTTGCTCGATACGGATATCTTCGGTCCTTCCATGCCTAAGATGTTCGGTGTGGAGGAGGAGCGCCCTTATTCTGTTCACAAGGAAGGCAGAGACCTCATCGAACCTATCGAGAAATACGGCGTAAAGCTCCTGAGTATCGGTTTCTTCGTAAGTCCTACTACGGCTACTCTGTGGCGCGGCGGAATGGCTTGTTCTGCCCTGAAGCAGCTGATTGCTGATGCTGACTGGGGTGAGTTGGATTACTTTATCCTCGATACGCCTCCTGGCACAAGCGATATTCATCTTACGCTGCTCCAGACGCTTTCCATTACGGGTGCAGTTATCGTAAGTACGCCTCAGCAGGTGGCGCTTGCCGATGCGAGAAAGGGTATTGACATGTATCAGAATGATAAGGTGAATGTGCCTATCCTCGGACTTATCGAGAACATGGCCTACTTTACGCCTGCCGAGCTGCCTGAGAACAAGTATTATATCTTTGGTAAGGAGGGTTGCAAGAACCTCGCTAAGGAAATGAATGTGCCTCTGCTCGCCCAGATTCCTATCGTTCAGAGCATCTGCGAGGGTGGTGATGATGGTGCGCCTGCTGCCACCAAGGTTGATTCCGTTACCGGTCAGGCATTCCTCAGCCTTGCCCAAAGCATCGTAACGGTGGTGAACCGCAGAAATGTCGAGAAGGCTCCAACCAAGATTGTTAGTACACACTAAGTAGTAAATATCCTATTTGATAAGGGTATAAAATAAAAAGCTAGGATTGCCCTCAAGCAGTCCTAGCTTTTTTTTATCAGAGGAGTTAACAGGTTAACAGTTAACAGCTGTTTTTTGCATGGTCACCCCCGAAATTATTCTTTGTATATTATCCATTCTCCACGATTTCTTCCGCCTCATCCTCTTCTTCAGCTACTTCAGCTGTAAGGTTAGCCTTGAGTCTGGCTGAGCGCAGTTGCTGCCTGAAAACCAGGCAGGTAGCGAGGAAATAGACACCCGTTTGTATCCAGAGTGCTCTGAATTCCGGCAGAATATCTGAAAGCGAAGCACCCATACTGCTGATTCTGAGGAACCCGCGGATGCCGAAAGTGGATGGGAAAACCCACGAAAATCCTTGCCAAAAGCCCGGAATATTGCTCAATGGCCATGAAACTCCCGTCATAAAAAGCAACGGAACGGAGGTAAATACCACCAGAAGCATCACATTTTCACGATATCTTACCAGACACGACAGCATCAGACCGAAGAAAACACACGAAAGTATATAGGGAAGGAGGAAACCGAGAATAGTGGGCCACGTTACCATACTTACAAAACTGAACAGTTTAGGAACCACCAGCGTAAGATACATTCCCATCACGGCATAAACCATGAAATAAACCAAGGCCTTGCCGAAAACAATGCGGAAAATACCGCCATAATGCTCGCTTACCGGTATGAGTTCGCGGTTTCTGTTGAGTTCTCTCGAAGTTCCCGCTGCCATTCCTATGCCCAGCAGCATCGTCTGCTGCAAGATAAGAACCAGAACAGCCGGCAGAATGGCATTTCCGTAACCTCCTGTCGTGTTGAATATCGGAACCTCATCAAAGGCGAGCGGCTCGGTGGTAATCTCATCGTCTCTATCCGTAAATCCTCCTGCTTGCGTTATCTGAATGCCCGAGTTGATGTGGCCGGCTACGGCCTGCGAGGTCTGATAAATCGCCTTATAGGTCAGCATCAGACTCATATCGCAGTAAACTCCCACATGCGCCTGTTCGCCCCGGTTCAGCTTCGTATCGAAGTCGGCAGGGAAGTAAAGGATTCCGTGAACTGCCTGTCTGCGCACCAGTTCCTTCGCCTCGTCCAGACTGTTGCAGTAATAGGTAGCCTTGGCATCTGGTGAAGCATCATAATCGCGGATAAACTCGCGAGAACTGTGACTGTGGCTCAGGTCCACAATCGCCGTATCCACTTCTCTCACCACCTCGTTGTTGTAAATCCACGAGTAGAGCAGCGGATAACCCAGCGGCACCAGAATGCAGAAGATGAGCACACCCTCATCGCGGAAAACATTGCGCATTTCCGTCTTCCAGATGTAGCACATGTCCCAGATGCCATTGATAATCTTATATAATAAACTACTTTTCTTCATTACGGTAAGTATTTATATACCAGCATTGCCTTCTTGATGTTCCAGACAGTGAGCATCGGCAGGGCACAGAACAGCACCATTGCGCCCCAGTGGAGCACAGCATCGCCCATAGGGAAACCATTGAAGATGTTTATCTGGTAAATCATATAATAGTGGCGCATCGGGAAAAGCTGGCCGATAGCCTGAATTGGAGAATCCATCGAGAAGAGCGGATAGGTGGCTCCGCAGATGGAGAAACTCACCACGCCCCACAACGAACAGATACTCATCGACATACGGAGCGAAGGCATCAGTCCGAAGGCAAAGATGCCGAAACACTGGCAGGAAAGTACGCTCAGAACGCCTAACAGGATGATAGGAAGTGCGCCGCCCGGATGTGGAAACTGTAATACATAATAGATGTAGAATTCGAACAGCAGGAAGATGCTCAGAAAGATGAGCGTCTGCGGCAGCATCTTACCCGCAATGGCGAGATAAGGATTGTTGCCTGCCATCCGCATCCAGTCTCTTGCCCGGTTGAACTTCAGTTCCGTACCTATAGAATAAGGTGTAATCAGGAAGATGAACAGCATGATGAGTCCCGGCACCATTACGCTCGAAAGATAATAGTTGTAGTTGGCGTATGGGTTACCTATCATGTGCAGGTCTACGGCGATAGGCTGCAGGAAGGTCATGATTTCATCATTCGTCTTTCCCAGTGCCGACAGCTTCGCCATTCCTGCCGCCGCACCTCCCAGGGTAGAGATGGTTTTCAAATCGCGGAAGAGCAGGGAACCGGCTGCCAGCGATACGCTGCTGTAATAGAATGAAATCTTAGGCTGCTTCTGGGCCATCAGCCCTGCTTCCGTTCCGTCAGGAATCAGCAGGAAGGCGTAGATTTCGTTCTTCTGGATAGCATGTCTTGCCTCTGCCATGTTCTCGTAATGAGCCACTACCTTGGTGGTCTGGAAGGCATCGAGCTTATGCACCAGCTGGCGCGATGTGGCGGAGTTGTCCTGATCTACTATGCCCACAGGCATGTCGGTAGGCACTCCTCCCTTCATCAGCGTGGTGAAGAAAATCACCACCACGATGGGGAAGATGACCATGCAGAAGAGATAAATGGGATTCTTCCACATGATGCCGCATTCTCTGAGGGCTATATGATATAATTTCTTAAACATAGATGTTATTTAATGATGAGTGACATTCCCGGGCGCAATCCCTCAATCTTTGTGATAGGGCGGGCCTTCACCTCGAATGTCTTGCGGTCGTAGTCGCCATTATCCTTGGTTGCCTTCCAGGTAGCGTAAGAGCCCTGGTCTTTCAGGTAGTAAACCTTCATCTTGATGTCCTTGTTGAAGGCTGGAACGTAAGCGGTGAACTCATCGCCCTTGTTCAGACCCTTGAGATGATCTTCACGAACATTGAAGGTGCCCCACATATCGCTCATGATAGAGATGCTCATGATAGGAGAGCCGAGGCCTACCAGCTCGCCTACCTTAGGATAGACATTGCTTACCTCGCCTTCGCACTGGGCAATCTGAACGGTCTCCTTCAAGAGGTTCTTCACTACATCTACAGCGCTCTTCGAAGCCTGGGTGTTGTTGGCTGCCATACGCTTCTCCTGTTCGCGGGCTCCGTTCTTCGCCATATCGTACTGACTTCTGGCAGCAGCTACCTGAGCCTCTGTAGCCTTGTAGGCTGCGTAAGCCTCATCGCGCTTCTGACCACTGATTACGCCCTCGTTGAAGAGGTTCTGCATGCGGTTGTAGGTTTTCTTGGCGATGGTTGCGGCAGCTTCAGCCTGCTGAACCAACTGGTAAGCGCCCTGAATCTGTTCCTTGCGTGCACCTGCATCCGTCAGGTCCTTCATTGCCTCGGCTGCAGCGTTGGTAGCCTGGAGCATCTGTTCCTGCGATTTCATTTCCGGCACTTCGAGGATGGCGAGCGTATCGCCCACATGAACGTAATCGCCTTCCTGAACGCGAAGCTCTACTACGCGTCCCGGCAGTTTGCAGGATACTCTGTATTCTGATACTTCTACCTCGCCCTGAATGGTGTCATCCTTCTGTTCCAAAGTGAAGAAACCGATGACGCCTACGAGAATGACTACTGCTGTAAAACCGATTACAGCGAGCAATATGTTGTTATGCTGTGATTTCTTAGACATTTTGTTTAATCTGAATTTAAATTTGTTATTATAAATATATTAAAGAAGAAACCGAGGAAAAAGTCCCCCGTTGGGCCCCCGTTAAATCCGATTCCATCGGATTTTCTCCCCGGTGCTGTTCTTTACTGCAGGATACCGAGCGCCTTGTTCAGCCCTACCTGAGTCAGCTTCACGTCGATTTCTGCATCAATCTTCTGGCTCTGTGCTTTCTGCCAGGCTGTCTGTGCAGCCATCACGTCAGTAACCTCCATGACGCCTTCCTTGAAACCGAGGGTGGCGCATCTCAGGTTCTCATCGGCACTGGCAATATTCTTCATCGCCATGTTGAGCTTCTTCTGCGCTTCCTTTACCTTAAACTGGCTTTGGGTAATCTGAAGATGAATCTTCTCTCTTGTATCATCCAGGTTCATCTGCGCGATATTGCTGGCTGCCTTGGCGGCTCTCACCTTGTAGGCTCCGTCAAACCAGTTCCATACCGGAACATGAACCATTACGCCTACGTTCCAGACTCCGGTAAACTTCTTCTGGAAACCATTGAATACGTTCGGGTTCGAAATCATGTAGCCGCCTGTCAGCATCACGTGAGGCAGATTGATGGCGCGAACCATATTGGTAGCTTCTTTAGAGATGTCGAGCGCATTCTGCAGCATGCGGAGTTCCGGACGGGTGTTCATCGCTGAATCCTGTGCGGCTACTCTCTGCTGCTCGGTGTCAACAGGAGTTCCTGATAAAGCCAGGGTTTCCTTATCTTCATCGGCAAGTGTGATTTCCTGGTTCATCGGAATGCCGCAGAGCTGGCAGAGCAGCATCTTCGACAGCGCGAGTCCGTCTTCTGCCTGGGTAATCTGCATCTCAGCCTCGTTCACTTTCACGTCTACCTTCAGTCCGTCTGCCTTGGTGGCAACTCCCTGCTGAATCATCTTGTGAACATCCTCGTTCAGTTTCTTTACGAGGTCGCGGTAACTGATGGCGAGTTTCTGCTTCTGCTTCAGCGAAACGGCGAGCCAGTAAGCCTGGTCTATGCTGTAAAGCGTGCTCTGGGTCTGCTGGTCGAGATCATTCTCGGCAATCTGCTCTCCGATATCGGCAATCTTGTTGGCTGCAATGATGGCTCCACCCATATAGATAGGTTGGCGAACCATCACGCTTCCTGCCCAGATGTTGCGGGTGTCGGTGCGGAAAGCATCTACCAGTTTCTCTCCCAGCGCATTGCCTTGCTGCTGCAGAGGTCCCAGTTTCTCATTCATCAGTCCGCCTATCTGCTGCGCCATCTCCGGGGTAATCATTCCCTGACTTACGAGTTGGCTCATCAGATTGCTGGCTCCTCCCGATATTCCTCCGGTAACGGTAGAGCCGATATTGCTGAATGTTGATTTCTGACCGTCGTTCAGCAGCGAAATCTCCCTGCTGAACCATTCGTAACCGCCTAAAGCATCTACTTTAGGAAGATATTTGGTACGTGCCGATTTCTTCATGTTGTACGCCACGTCTTTCTTGAGCTTCGAGGCATTGAGCTGCTTGTTGTTGCGCAGCGCCATGGCACGGCAACTGTCAAGGCTCAATGCTTGTGCCTGAGCCCCGGCAGGAATCAATGCTCCCATCAGCATGATAAGAGTTATATATTTTTTCATCCTTTGTTTATAATATTATATAATATCGGATGCAAAATTATGGAATTATTCTTAAATGACAAAGAAATTTTGATTATCAAATCTTTAAGAATCAAAAAATATATTGCATTGTGGAAAAATAGAACATGCCTTTTAGTTTTCCATAATCCCTTAATCGTCTGTTTCTTAGAAATTCACCCGTTCTGTCTCGCCCCAGGTAGGGTCTACGGTAATGCCTATTCCACCACCCGTACTGTCGTCTCCGCCACCGAATCCGTCAGCAATGGAAATCTCGGTATAGGCTGCCTTGTTCTGATGGATTTTCAAATCGGCTTTTTCAAAACTCTTTACCACCTTTGCATCGGCATCCAGAAAGCTGATGCTCATCTTGATGTTCTTCTCTTCTTCATGCGGGAAGGTGTAGACGGTAAAGTCTCTGCCGCCGTCTTTCATACTGAAATTTTCGGTCTGACGACTGTTTACGCAGCCGAATCCGGTGGTTGCATCCAGGGTACTGCTGCCACCGGTATAATAGAACTTGATGCTCTTGATTTCTTCGGGAATGGTTTCGTCGGTAATATGTACCTTGAAGGCACCTACTGCTCGCTTCAGGTTGATGTCGGTGGTGGCTCCATCTGCCGTTACACTCAACCTGCCGTAATAATAGAAGGTGTCGGTAAGTTTGTTGCTCGCAAACTTTACTTTCTCGGGTGCGCTGATAGAGCAGTTTCCCTTTCCGTTATGGGCAATTACCACGAGGCGGTATTCTCCTTCGTCCAGACTCACATGGGCAGTTCCGAACCCGTTGTCGGTAGAAAGCTGGTTCGCCGACTCCAGTTTCTCCTCTCCGTCAAAGATGGCAAACGTCAGTCTGGTGCACACATCGCTCAGAGCCATCTGCTTGTCGGCTGCTTTGGTCGTCAACAGATTGGTGTTTTCTACTTTCTGCACATGAATAGTTACATTGGCGTTTGCCTCACGTGATTTTCCGGTTGTTTCGTCAATCGAAAACTTCTCGCATGAAGTAAGCGTCGCTACGAGCATCAGCAACAGGGATGCCAGTAACCGATAGGGCTTCTTACTCATAACCGTTCTTATTTACTAGTTGCTCTATGCGTTATCTCGGAGTTTCCTCGGGCATAAAGATGTGGCAAATATACGTTTTTTCTCTTTTCGATGCAAGTAAAATCTAATAAATCTTTATATTTTTTGCTATTTATCTGTTTTTTCGTACTTTTGCATCGGTTTTTCTGTACTTACAGAACCCATTTTGCATTATATATATAATAAGGTATAGAAGATACAGTTATGGATAAGAAGATAAAAGCATTGTTTTTCGATATTGACGGCACCCTGGTGAGTTTCACGACCCACAGGATTCCGCAGAGCACGGTAGATGCTTTGGAGCAGGCTAAGAAGAATGGGGTAGAGGTGTATATTTCTACCGGCCGTCCGCAGCTCATCATCAATAACCTCGGTCAGATAGAACATCTCATCGACGGTTACATCACCACCAATGGCGCCCGCTGCTTTGTAGGCGATAAGGTGGTGAGCCAGCACGCCATCCTTCCTGAAGATGTGAAGACGATTATCGAGGCTGCCGACCGTGATGATTATCCGGCAATCGTAGTGGGAGAGCATCATCTTGCCATCCATCATTATACCGACGAGGTTTATGAAATCTTTGCCAAGGGATTGGGAGTGGATTGCGAAATCTTCCTCACCGATGTGAACGAATTGGGAGATGAGCAGGTTCTGCAGGTTACTCCTTTCTGTTCGGTAGAGCAGGAGGCTCTCCTTATGCCTACGCTCCGCAACTGCACGTCGGGCAGATGGCATCCTGCCTTTACGGATATTACGGCGGCCGATGCGGATAAGGGCAAGGGCTTGCATGCAATGGCTGATTATCTGGGTTTGAACATAGATGAAACCATGGCTTTCGGCGATGGCGGCAATGATATTTCCATCGTCCGGGAGGCTGGCATTGGTGTTGCGATGGGCAATGCGGGAGATAATCTCAAGCAAATAGCCGATTACATTACGACTCATGTGGATGAAGATGGTGTTAAGAATGCCCTCCTCCATTTTGGCGTGATTTAAATTCCCGGCGTTATTGACTCTTTTTTTTCATAACTCCCTATATATAATAAGGTGTAATCTTGATGAAGCCTTTTTGATAGGCGAGTTTCATTTTAATAAAATAATAAGGGCAAACATGTTATTTATTGTGATAAATGGCGTGTTTGCCTTTCTATTTTCAAAACTTCCCTTTTGTACCCAGTTTCTTCTCGTTATTTACTTTTTGAGGGAATAAATACCAAAAATGCTTACGAAAAGTAATAAAATATGCGAAAAATATACATAAAGTACCATAAAGTTGGTATTTTATATCAAATTGTTTGCTAAAAATTTGTTTAATTAGCAAAAAGTATGTATCTTTGCACCCGATATTTGTAAGTTGTTTAATTTTTAAGAGAGAGAATTATGGTAAAAAGATTAACCATGCTCATGGGGGGGCTTGTTCTTTCAACAGGAATGGCTCTCGCTCAAACTACTGTTACAGGTAAGGTTGTTTCTCAGGAAGATGGTGAGCCAGTAATTGGCGCATCAGTAAGAATTGTAGGAACTAAGACTGGAACAGCGACTGATGTCGATGGTAATTTTACGCTTCCTAATGCCAGCAAGGATGCTGTCTTGGAAATCAGTTACCTCGGCATGCAGACTAAAACAATGAAAGCATCTGCTAAGATGAAGATCATTTTGGCTTCTGATGCAAGAAATCTTGACGAGGTAGTTGTTACTGCCTTGGGTATGAAACGTTCAGAGAAAACTTTGGGTTATGCTGCCAGTACAGCCAACGCTTCTGAGTTGACTGTTGCTAAGTCTGGTTCCCTGATGAGTGGCCTTCAGGGTAAGATGGCTGGTGTGCAGATTTCTGGTGGTGGTGTTACAGGTACCTCTCAGAAAGTCGTAATTCGTGGTATTTCTTCTGTTTCTAGCAACAACCCATTGTATATTGTTGATGGTGTGCCTATCAACAATGACCGTTTGGGTGATAACTCTGTAGACTTTGGTAGTGGTGCAGGCGACATCAACCCAGAGGATATTGAATCGGTAACTGTATTGAAGGGTGCTTCTGCTACCGCTCTTTATGGTTCCCGTGCAGCCAATGGTGTTATTATGATTACTACAAAGAAGCCGCAGGGTGACAAGAAGGCTTCTATCACTTACGATGGTTCTTTGACATTTACTGATGTGCTCCGTGTGCCAATGACTCAGAATCTCTTTGGTCAAGGTTGGGGTTCCTGGTCTAATGAGGAGAACGGTTCTTGGGGTCCTCGCCTCGATGGTCGTGAGCATTGGTATGGTTCTACCGGTCTTTCTAACGGCGAGACTTTAACCAAGCCTTTTTCTTATGTTAAGAACAATATCCGTGACTTCTATCAGGTAGGTAAGGAATGGAACAACAACGTATCTCTCCGCTATGGTGATGAGAAAGTAGGTATTGTTGCATCTTATGGTAATGTAAGTTCTAATGGTATTACTCCTAATGATGGTGATACATATCATCGTAATACCTTCTCACTCCGTGGTTACGCCAATATCGACAGATTCCATCTGGACATGTCCCTGAACTATGTTCGCAAGGATATGCGCCGTTCTCGTGATATGTATATGGAGTTGCTCCAGGGTGCTTCTGATGTTCGTTTCACAGATATGAAGGATTACAACCTTGAGCGTAATAATGTAGATAACTACTATACATTGTATGCTAACAACCCATATTATATGGTAGATAACTTCTATTCTACTTACCAGGACGACCGTATTTATGGTAAGCTGGAGTTGTCATACGATATTACCAAGGATATCAAGGTAATTGGCCGTTTCGGTGGTGATTATACCAATTATAAGACCGAGCGCATCGAACCACGTATTCTTTATACCGAGGGTTCTTATCAGGCAACTGGTAATGGTACAACTGTTGGTAACCAGGGTTACTATTCTAAGTATCGTTCTCAGCGCGGACAGATTGACGCCAGCCTCTTGCTGACCGGCAATCATACTTTCGGTGATTTCTCGGTAGGTGCAACCTTAGGTTGGAACTTGAACCAGAGAAACTATGATAATGTAGGTGGTTATAATGAGCAGTTGGATATTCCAGGTTGGAATTCCTTGAGTAATACATCTTCCTATTCGATTACTGATACTGACTCATGGAATAGAAGATTGTTGGGTCTCTTGGGACAGGTTGAATTGGGTTATAAGGATTGGGCTTTCCTGAACCTTTCTGCCCGTAACGACTGGTCTTCTACTCTTCCTATGGGTGATAACAGCTTCTTCTATGGCGGTGCCAATGTGTCTGTGCTTCTGAATCAGGCTATTCCTGCTTTGAAGAATGTCAAGCAAATCGACTTGTTGAAGGTTCGTGCAGCTATAGGTCAGACAGGTAATGATGCTGATGTATATATGACTAATTCATATTATCGTCCATTCCAGTCTTATTATACATATTTGCCAATTTCCGGTGTTTCTGGTTTGACAGAGTATAACCGTTTGCCAAATAAGTCATTGAAGCCTGAGATTACAACTGAGTATGAGCTTGGTTTGAGCGGTACATTCTTTGGCAACCGTTTGAGCTTCGATGTGGCTTACTATGATCGTACAACCAAAAATCAGATTATCTCTGCTACTTTGGCTCCTGAGACAGGCTATACTTCTAACACCCGTAATGTAGGTAAACTTCAGAACAAGGGTATTGAGGCGATGGTTAATTTTACTCCTATCCGTACTAAGGATTGGGAGTGGAGTGTAGGTGCTACATACGCTAAGAACTGGAGTAAGGTGAAGGAACTTTGGGATGGTCTTGATGAATATACCATTCCTGTAGGTACTACAAGTACTGGTTTGTATTCTTCTATGCGTGGTGTATCTTACGTATTGAAGGTTGGTGAGCCTATCGGTATCTTCAAGTTGCCAGCAACACAGAAGGTAACAGATAAAAACAGTCCATATTATGGTTATAGAATCGTAAATGGTAATGGTTTCTTGCAGTCTAGTACTACAGATTATGATTATCTCGGTTCTTCTCAGCCAGATTTCGTAATGGGCTTCACCACACATCTGAAGTGGAAGAACTTGAGTCTTGCTGCAACGGGCGACTGGCATAAGGGTGGATTGATGTATTCTGAGACATCATATATCACTCACTTCAATGGTAACTCTACTGAGACCGTATTCAATGAGCGTGATGCTTTTGTTTATCCTCATTCTGTAAAGATTGTTGGTGGAGAGTATGTTGAGAATAATATTCCTGTAACTTCCAATTATATGAATTATGTTCAGGGTAACTATAGCTACAACCCGGAGGTGCGTCGTGATTTCGTTGTAAGCCGTTCTTACTTCAAACTCCGTGAGTTGGCTTTGACATACGATTTCCCTAAGACAATCACAAGTGCATTGAAGATGCAGAAGTTGTCTTTGAGTCTCGTTGGCCACAACTTGTTGCTCATCACTCCAAAGCATCAGAATTATATCGACCCTGAGTCTTCTAACTTTGGTAATGATATCAGTTCTGAGTTTGGTGAGACTATGGGTTCTGTGTCAACTCGCAACTATGGTATTAACTTGAAGGTTGTATTTTAATTAAAGGAGATTTCTTATATGAAAAGATATAAATTTTTAAGCGCAGCATTGCTGGGAGCTGTCTTGACAATGGGTACTGTTACTTCTTGTAGCGATTCTGGCTATTTGGATATCAACTACAACCCAAACTATCCTTCTACAGCTTCCTACAAACAGTTGCTTCCGGCTGCCGAAGGTTCTATCGTAGCTGTCAGTGGTCTTTATCAGCAAATTACTGGTGACTTCTGGTGCCAGTATGTAACACAGGGTAATAGTACAAACCAGTATAATACATTGGCTAACTATGCTGTAACAACATCCGGTTCAATTCCTCCTGTTACTACGGTTTGGCAGAATACATATGCCAACAGTCTGGAAGATTTAAGGCTGGCTTTGGCTTCTGCTGAAGAAAGTAAGGCTTGGAACTATTGGATGGTTGCCAAGATACTTCAGGCTTATAATTTCTTGGTATTGACTGATACTTATGGTGATATTCCGTTTACAGGTGCTCTTGATATCGAGAACAATCCACATGCTGCATTCGATGATAGCAAAACTGTAGTTTATCCGGGTATTCTGGAGATGCTGGATGCTGCCATTGCCAAACTTGATGATGCTAAAGCTGCAGAAAAAGCTTCACCTTTAGGAACTGCTGACTGTTTCTTGGGAGGCAGTATGGATAGCTGGGCAGGCTTTGCAAAGAGTTTGAAGTTGAAGATGTATCTCAAAGACTTCGACGCTCATAAATCTGATATTCAGGCTTTACTTAGTACAGGTGGTCTTTTGGAGCAGGATTGTGCTTGGGTAAATTGGGAAGATGGTACTAATAAAGGCAATCCTCTTTATGAGTTTAATATCCGTCAGTTGAATACTACTGAGAATATACGTGCTTGCCATACTTTCTTGGAGTATCTTTTGGATAAGAAGGATCCTCGTATCATCAAGTTGTATGAGGTAACTGCGAATGCCCAAAATACTCTCGGCTATTCTTCTGATGAGGAACTGATTGCTCACATGAATGAATGCTATGAGGGACTTCCTTGTGGAACAAAGCCAAATACTGATGAAACTACAGAGGGTGGTATTGCAATCTCTAAGTCTTCTCGTATGAAACAGGCTTATGATGATGCTGTCTATCTGATGAACGAGGCAGAATGCGAATTGATGATTGCTGAGGCTTATGCTCGTTTGGGGAATCCAGTAAAGGCTGAGGAGTACTATAATAAGGGTGTTCTTGCTGGTTTCAGCCGTTGGGGATTTGATGGCACTGCATTCGTTGATGGTGCTTATAAGTTCGATAAGTCTGATATGCTTCATAGCATCGCCATGCAGTATTGGGTAACTTATGCCGGTGCGAATGCTTATGATGGTTGGATGACCCGTAACCGTTTGGGTATTCCTGAGGTTCAGGCTAATATTACTGTTCGTAAGTCTACAACTGCTTTGCAGCGTGAATTGTCTGATGGTTATGTTTTAGGCAATTTGGTTGATCCTGGTGCTAGCAATATGAATGCCGGTGAGTATCCTATGCGATTGCTTTATCCTACAGCTACTACATTGTATAACTCTGCTGCTGCCAAGTATGTAGAAGAGAATGGAAACTCGCTGACCAAGAAACTTTGGTGGGAGAAGTAATGATTATTAATGTAATAAACGAAAAGTCATGAAGAAAATATTATATTTTTTGAGCTTTGTTTTCGTAGCATTGTTTACTGCATGCTCTGAGGGAGACGATTTCGATATCGATTATACTCCTATTGCTCCTATTGGTGGTCAGTATAGAATCAATGTGGAGAGAGGTTATGATGCTTCTAAGACAGATGCAGAGTATTGGGCGTCTAATCCTGCGGATGCTGAATTCATCTTTAAGACTGATGGTACAGGAACCACTTCGGGTGTTCTCTATGCCTATCTCAGCAATACTACCGATTATGATAAGGATAAGGCATGGATTCGTGTAGGCTCAACTGCCTCTAAGGCAGCTTACGCCATCAATGCTAAGGTATCTATTGATATGAGTTCTTATACTTTCGGTGGTGAGAATGTGGATGATTTCATTGGTAACTCTGCTACAGCTACCGACAAGGTAACTGTTAGCGGTAAGTGTGGTCACAATACTTATACTACTGTATCTGGTACTGTGACAGATGAAATCAGTTTCACCTATTCCCGTTCTGACCAGCCTGGATATCATTACAGAGTAACAGGATTTAAGTCTACTGGTTGGGCTGAGGATAACAAGTAATATACTTTTGCTATACATGAATTATTCCTAGATGATGTTTCTAGTGATATTGTCTAGGAATAATATTAAAGATATAAGGCAAAGTGATTTGCCTCGTTGTTGACCAAGTCAACACTTATATCTCTCTCGTCTAGGGGACTGGCAGTGGTCAGTCCCCTTTTTTGTGTTTATAAGAGAGATTTCTTGGTTAATGAGGGTGTGTCATAAGTCTGGATAATAGTTGGTGTATAACAGTTGACTACCGCATGCACAACAGGTGTTGTGCATGCGCATATCAGCTGTTATGCAAGCGCACAACAGCTGTTGTGCGACCGAAGATACTGACTGTCTCAACAACATATCCTATCTCTTCCAACAACATATCCTATCTCTTTCAGCAACATATCCTATCTCTTCCAGCAACATAACCCATATTTACCAACGACAAGAAGAGGGTGAATCATAAACTTATGACACATCCTCTTTATTTGTAGATGAAGTAGCTGCCTCCATCACTCTGGCAATATTTCTTCAGAAGCTGGATAATGTATTCGGCATTCTCGCGAACGTGCTGTTCGTCTCCGTCATATCCGTTGATGAGAACCACCAGATGGGTGGTGTCAATACTCATTTTGGTTCGCTCGTTGTCGCTGGTTGGAGTACCTACACCACCTGTCTTGTCTCTGTAAACAGGCAGACCTTCTATATTAATCATGCCTCTGCCGATACCTTCGTATGGTTCGCCGGCTTTGCCTACGCCCAGGGTCAGGGTGTCGCCTTCAAACTTGTCTGCATCAAATCCGCCGATGCTGTAGCCGTAGGCGATGCTTGCCAGGTTTACCAGGTCCACCAGCGTATCTCTCTGGTAGAGTTCCTTGCCCTGCAGCATTCTGCGGATAAGGGCTTCTGATGCAGGACGGTAGCGAGAAGGATCCTTGCCGCAGGCACGGTACACCTTTCGGGTGGCGGCAATTCCACTCATCTCTTTCAGCGATTCCGTGGTCAGCGTCTGTCTGTATTTCTCACCGAGGGCATTGATTTCATCCCAAAGTTCCTGACAATAAGGGGTGTTTACCACATTGGCTTCCACGCATGCTCCTACAAAGGTGGGACATACCGATTCGATTTCTTCTGATACAATAATTTTCATGATGAATTTCCGTTTTCTGTTAAACCTTACTGATTGGTAGGGCAAAAGTACGAAGAAATATTGGAATAGCCAAAAGTTCAGTCTATTTATATATATAATAAGGTGTAAAAAAGATTTAAATGTTTATAACTGTTAAATATTTGACTAAAATGAAACTTTTTTGCGAAAAGATTTGGTGGAGTGAAAAATAGTTAGTACTTTTGCACTCGCTTTTGAGAAATCAAGCATTACTCAAAGCGATAAAGAAAGAGTTCTTTGAAAGATTTTACATAAACAGACAAGTAGTACAAGAAG
>JAJWOH010000003.1:0-70350 GCA_021635485.1 Segatella copri
TTTTCTGCCATTTCTTGTCTTTTCTCAATAAATTTTCGTATTTTTGCAGTCGGATTGTATAGCCAGACCGCAGTTGTCGCTGTAAGACGAGTTCTTTCATGATAACCGAGTCGGCAGCCTACGCCGTGCTGAGTGTAGTGAAGTCAACCATGACATATCTATACGAAAGCGGGCTTTGGGTGGGAAGACAATCCAGACATAATGGAAGGCGTTTATCGACGCTGTGTTTAAGACGGACCGAAATCTAGCAAATTCACGGTAATATTATTGTCTTGAACGTGGTCAACGGTAGATGTCCCGGGTGTGATTATATCAATCCCGTGGAGACCTGTAAGCATAGATTGTACCCTTTCGGGCGCAGTCAAATGTGTTGTATAGGTCTCTTTACGGACATGATTTTCATATCGGCGTGGGCTCTGACGTTGTCTGTTCGACAATAATAGGCAATTGCTAGAGCCTCGGTTCGTGGAATGGACAACAGGACGATTCCACGCTTTTTTTTGTCGCAATTTAACGGATTTCTGTCTAGAAAAAAGTTAGCACCGATATGAAAGTCGATGAATGGACATCTGAAGATGTACACACCTCAGGAGGTGGTGAATTCCCTCCTTGCGCTGGACTTACCTCCAACGCCATCCCCGAAGCTCAAAGCACTGTTTCTGCAGAGAGTTCACAAACAGGGGTGTCCACCAGAAGTGTCCATATATTAAGTAAGTCTAAAGTACAAAAAGAGGAAGAAATTCCTCATTGGTATGCTTTACGTACCACATACGGTAGAGAGAAAAAGGCATACGACTACATGACAGCCAAAGGCATCACTGCTTTCTATCCTACTACAAACACTGTAAAACTTATAAAAGGTAAGCGCAAAGTTGTTACCGAGTCACGTTTACCAAATATCTTCTTCGCCTACGGTACAGAAGAACAACTCAAATTTTTCGTTTACGACAACGTAAATCTCCCATTCCTTCGTTTTTATTATCGACACGTCCACGTTGGTCGCAGAATAGAGAAGATTCCTATGATAGTTCCTGACTATCAGATGGATAGTTTAAAAATCATCTGTGCTGCTGATGCGGACAATACTATCGTGTCATTAGCCGAAGTGCCAAAGTTCAAGCAAGGACAGATGGTGAGAGTAATAGACGGAGCATTCAAAGGAGTGGTAGGCAGAGTTGCAAGATGGCAAGGACAACAGAGAGTGGCTGTTGTACTGGAAGAACTGGTAACGGTGGTGACAGCGTATGTGCCGAGTGCGTTTTTAGAGAAAATCATTTAAGATGGGTTACACAAATAGCCAAAAACTCATAAAACAGAAAAACAATAATATGAAAAAAACATCTTTCCTTATTCTCGTACTTTGCAGTTTGCTATTTTCCTGTAGCAATTTATCTGAAAAAGAAATTGAAGAGATGACATCAAGTGGTGTTGTCTTAGTACAAAATCAAAGTTATTATGAAGTTGTTCTCTCAAATGGAGAATCCATTTATTTTTCCGGTTTCGATGAGGATGGCGATTTAAAGGGAATTGCTACGGATAAAGACTCTGTAGAACAAGTAATAAACTACGGAACAGGCTTTTTCATTTCACAGGAGGGTGAGATTGCGACGAATTGTCATGTCGTTTCAAATACAGTTGCAGACAAGGACGTGAATAAATCTGTGGATAAAGTAATCTCCGCCTTAAAGAAGGTGATTATTACAATATATAACGATTATAATGAAAAATTGGAAAGAGCTCAGATGGCTTATGATTATGCCAATCAAAGCTCAGAAGTAAGTTATGAGGACTTTTATAAGGTAAGAGACATTCGGGACGCGATAAAAAATGAGATGGAGGAATACGCTCAGTATTATAATGGTTTGGATGACATACGCGCTAATGATTCGGAAATAAAGTATCATAATGAGGTTAGCATTGCATACAACAACACGTTTGTGACAAAGACTAACGACTTCATCTCTTGTGTTGTAACTAAAACCGACCAAGAACACGACTTGGCTATAATTCAATTGAAGGACAAGAATACTCCAACGAACAAATATATATTCTCGGTCGAAGAGAAAGATCCTTTGGAGACCTACAACTGGGAAGACAAAATTGAAAAAAGAATCAAAGATGACAAAAACAGCAAGCTATTCATGTCAAGCTTTAATCTTGGACCCCAATTGGCTATAACCAAAGAAGGAATAAAGTCCCAATTTAACAACGGCAGCATAAGCCAAAAAACAAATGAACGACTAATGTACTCGATACCTACTCTCCCTGGCAGTAGCGGTTCACCTGTCGTGAATATGCAAGGACAATTAGTTGCTGTAAATTTTGCCGGTCTTAACGGCACTCAAAACTTCAACTATGGAATTAGGGTGAAGTATCTGAAAAATTTAATAGAGAAATAAGAAATACTATAATATGGAACATTTAATCGCTGATTCTGGGATTCATTTCATTACAAATGAGATAGAATTCAATCCTTCAGAGCCTCTGCTTTTGAGCGGCGGAAAAACTCTGAAGTATTCGTTTTGCGAGACCATTGATTTCTTGGAGGGATATAGAATATTCAACATTCTGTATTACGACCAGGACAGTGGTAAGTATATCCCTATAGATGAAATGCAGAATACTGATGACTGTGTTATTCGTCGCCCTAATGGCCGCGAGGAGCTGGATGTTACTGGCATGGTGCAAAAGAATCCATTGTGTAGTACTACCTTGCTAACTACCTATGATGAGGGTAACGAGGATGTATTCAGCATTAACTCAATGCTTTCTTTTCGAGTAAAAGATCCACAGAACCCTCATGCACAGATTTCTGCATTTGAACTCCTTTTGGACAAATGGCTTCCAATGCCAATGTTCCGCAAGGAAATTGACGGAGTAACCAGCAACTATCCAATGGGCTGGTGTCGTATGAAAATGCAAAGAATTGGACAAGGCAGTAAAAAAGGAATAGAACGCTTCCGTCTTATTTGGGCATTTGATACGCAGATGGCAGAGGACGAATTGTCCGTTTTACGTCCTTACATAACTGAGGATGAAAATGGCTCTGCTGAATATGGAATGTGTAACAAGGTTGACTTGTTGCTGAGTTTCTTATCTTCCGATGAGGATTTCCATGCTTTCTCTGACTATATTGCATCTTTGCTTGGTATAAATATAGAAAAAGAGGAATCTCGTAAATACAAGGCATTCTATATTTATTTCTTGAATTTCATTCGTTTGTCTGGCGGTGCGCCAGATATAACATTGCATGATAACAAGTGTGGAGACATATATGTAGACTTGGTACTTGACATTGGTAATAGCCGTACTTGTGGTATCTTGTTCGAAGAAGGTGATTTTGCAAGAGGCAAGATGCTTGAATTACGAGACCTCTCTATGCCATGGATTTCTTACGAGAACAAAACCTATGATATGCGAGTTGTTTTCCGTAAAGCAGACTTTGGCAATGATATCATCCTCGATGAGGAAATGTTCCAGTGGAAGAGTTTTGTTCGTATCGGTGAAGAAGCGCGCAGACTCGTATATCGTTCTTTGGAGGAAGAAGGACTCTCTGAAAAGACTACCAATTATTCTAGTCCTAAGAGATACCTTTGGGATACAAAGAAGTACGAAGGCGAATGGGAAAATCTTGTTACTACAGATGATCCATTCAATGTGCTTCTTTCGAATGAAATATCTGTTCCTACATTGTCTTCATTGTTCGATGATGATGGCAAATATACGCCCAACACAGACAGTAGCTTAGAGCTGTTGGATCTAGATGGTAATAAGCATCACTATTCTCGTTCTTCTTTGATGACATTTGCATTTGTTGAAATCTTCCAGCATGCAATATCTCAGATCAACTCAATCAAGTATCGTGAGAAGTGGGGCAATGTTGACTGCCGTCGCTATATTCGCAATGTGATAATTACATGCCCAACAGCAATGTCTTTGCAGGAACAAATTACTCTTCGTCAAAGCGCACAGAATGCTTACGAGGCTTTGACTTTGTGTATTCCATCACTGAAGATGGCTGAGATAATACCAAAGGCATCTGCTTTGAAGATAACAGATCCATACGCAGATTCTAATACTCGTGTATGGTCATACGATGAAGCATCATGCTGCCAGCTCGTTTATCTTTACGCAGAAATTGCACAGCGTTATAGTGGTGAAATACACAAGTTCTTTGAGTCAAAGGGACATGTTCGTCCAGAGTTTGTTGCAGAGGGCTACGAAAATAAAGCACTTACTATCGGCAGTATCGACATTGGCGCTGGTACAACAGACATTATGATCTGTTCGTATGAATATGAGGGACAAGGTCGTAGCAAGATTACCCCTTCACCTTTGTTCTGGGATAGTTTCTATCTTGCAGGTGATGATATTCTGCGCAACCTCGTCCAGAACGTTGTTATCGAAGGCAAGGAACATCGTCAGCCTAACCTTGGCAACTTGACAGGTGCTTTGACCGTAAGAATTTGTGGTATGTCTGACAATGAGTTGTTAGCACAGCCTTGTCTTGACAATGTGGTTTACAGAACAAAGGTAAACGACATTTGTATGACAACAAACGAAGAAGAGAAGGAAGAGAAGAAGGTAGCATTCGCTGCCAACCTCATCCATGACTTTTTCGGAACAGACAGCTCTATGATGGGTTATCGTGACCGTAGGTGTAGAAATGACTTTAACACTCAGATTTCTGTACCTATTGCTCAGCGTATGCTTGAACTCCTGCGTACCCATAGACCATCTAAGCTTTACACTTATGATGATTTGTTCCCAGAGGTCAAGCCTGCAGAATACCTGCTTAACTATTTTGAGCATCATTTCGGATTCCGATTTGAGGAGTTGAACTGGCGTTATGATCCTACAGAAGTGGCAAATATCGTTAAGTCAACCATGGAACCACTGATGAAGCAGATGGCTTTGGTGTTCTATGCTCATCATTGTGACATTATCGTTCTCGCAGGACGTCCATCTTCACTTGATCCTATCACAGAACTCTTCATTAAGTATGTTCCAACTGCACCAGACAGATTAATTAGATTGAATGAGTACCGTGTAGGTTCGTGGTTCCCAACTGCTGATGGTCAAGGTTACTTCTATGACCAAAAGTCTATTGTTGCTGTTGGTGGTATGGTCGGCTACTTGGCTTCACACAACGGTTTGAAGGGTCTTGTTATTGATTTCTCTAAGATGATAAAGAAGATGACTTCGACTGCAAACTATCTTGGAGAGTTCAATTCAAGAAGACAGCAGGTGACAACATCGTTGCTCACTCCAACTGCAGCTACTGCAGAAATGACCGTTTCTGTATTCCCTGCTTTCATTGGATGCCGTCAGCTGAATGCTACTAACTATCAGGCTCGTCCTCTCTATGCTATCTACAATCATGGTAGATCTCAGACATTACAGATTCGCCTTTCACGTTCATTCCATGAGAACAAGGAAGAAATTGTAATTGAAGAAGCACTTGATAGCGAATATCGCAATTGTAAGAAAGACCTTGAACTTGTACAGCAGTCGTTGGTTGATGACGGTAAGTACTGGTTGGACAAGGGTGAATTTGAACTTTCTATTAAATAAGAGCATCCATGTTACAGACTATAAAATCTCAAATAGAAAATATAAATGCATCGCTTGAATGGATTCGTAAGAACAAGCCAAACGATTATGAGCAGAGATTCCTCCAGTTGGTTGAAGAGCGTCGTAAGTTGAAGAAACTTGACACTGCCAATCAGGATAACCCTGCTATTGCTGCATACGGTGTTAGTCAGGTCGGTAAGTCATATTTGATGAACTGTATCTTGCAGAAGGATGGCAAGCCATTCCTTATCGAAGCAGACGGAACTACTTATAAGTTCATTGAGGAAATGAACCCAAAGACAGATAACACAGAGGCTACTGGTGTTGTAACTCGTTTTACGTCTTTCTCAAAGGACAAAAGTAAGTACAGCAAGGAATATCCTATACTTATGAAGTGTCTCTCAGTTGCTGATGTGTTGTTGGTACTGAGCGATGGTTACTTCAATGACATTAGTGATTATACCACCTATAGTGAATCGGAGATAACTGAGTTTGCTGAGAATCTATATAATAAGTACATCCAGAAGCCTGTTATCACTAACTCTGCTATTACTGCCGATAGCATTATGGACATTCGTGCTTACTTCCATAAGCATGTGAACAATGCTCAAGCATTCTTGCATACAAGTTTCTTTGATCAACTTGCTTTGGTTGCGGAACGTATTCCTGCAACTGACTGGGTTGATGTATTCTCTGTTCTGTGGCATCGTAGTGAGTATCAGACAAAACTCTTTAAGAAGATGCTTGGAACTTTGGCAAAGTTCAACTATGCTCAATATGTTTACCTTCCTGCACAGTCAATGTTGCATGATGGTATAAATGAGAATACTGTAATGAGCGTACAGTGCTTGAACGAATTGTTCCTTGCTTCACCTCGTTACTTCACTGATGCATACCTCCGTTCTGGAGACACATACACAAAGGTTGCAAACTTGACAAAGAGTGAGGTTTGTGCCGTTTGTGCTGAGATCATCGTAAAAATCGGTGACGAGTATTTGGAAAACACCAGCCGCTATAGCTTCATCAACATTAACGACCCAAGAGTACAAGCTGAATTGTCAAAGGGTCGTGAAAAGAAGGAGGTTAGCAATCCTGTTACTGGAAAGACTGATGTGAGCTATGAGACATCAATCGGAGTCCTCAAAGAAAATGATATGCTGGACTTCCCTGGAGCTCGTTCACGTAAGAAGGAGTTGTTGGACACATTGAATGAGGATGCTATTCTTATAAATGTGTTGCTTCGTGGTAAGGTCGCGTACCTGTTTAATATGTATAATGAGTCAATGCTCATCAATATATTGCTTTTTTGTCATCATGCAGCACAGAATGACGTGACCGACATCCCTCTTTTGCTCAATGACTGGATTATGAACTACGTTGGCGATACAATGGAGAAGCGTCGGAAGACATTGGAATTGACCGGCGGCATTTCTCCTCTCTTCTACATTGGCACAAAGTTCAACATAGATATGCAGAAGAAGACTGAGGATATAGAGAACCGAATCAATGCCCTCAATGGTCGTTGGCAGCAGCGTTTTGAGAAGGTGCTTTATCACCAGTGTTTCAATGCTGATGGTAGTTTGGATGCACAGAAGGTAAAGATTTTCCTTAACTGGACTCGAACAGGTGAATGCTTCAGCAATAGCTATATACTTCGAGACTTCAAGTTCTCAGGCCCTCTGGCAAGCAAATTGTACGAAGATGAGAATACTCCAAATCGCACAATGACTATCCCACAGGAGCACTATGAGAATTTGCGCGAGACATTTATTCATAACGATGCAGTGAAGAGATTCTTCTCTTTCCCTGAGCTTTCATGGGATGTTTGTGCTTCCGTTGATAACGACGGTGCTCAGTATATCATTTCTCAGCTGGCAAAGGTTGCTTCATGTATGGGAAAGACTCGTGATGAGCAGTTCAAGCGTCTGTTGCAGGTATCTTCAAGCAAGATCAAGAGCGTGATGGAAGGTTACTTTGTATCTACTGATCTTGACCAGTTGCTTCAGGCTAACATTCGCAAGGCAAGAGCTATTTCTCGTGAGATGGCATTCACATGCAACTCTGATAATTACTATTTCGGTCATTTGCTTCAGGCTTTGCAGTTAACAGAATCAGTATGCTATCGTGAAGTTCATTCTGTAATGCAAGGACCAGAAATCAATAGCAAAGTAAATGATTTTAAAGACTACGAGATTATTCGCAACCACTGCAAGAATTTTGGTTACCCAATTGAAGAAGCAAAAACTACAGATGATAAGTGGCTTTGCTTGATAAATTCATTTGCATTCATTTCAAGAGAAGAGGCTGAGGAGTATCTTATCAGAAAGAAGGTTGATGTCAACAAGCTCTTTGATGGCTCATTCAAGCGCAAGCTTAATTCGTGCATTATCGGTGATGCCATATTTGACAAGTGGTGTTCTCGAATCAAGTCTGTGGACTTCCTTAATGAGTTCTCTAATGAAGATAGTTTCGATACCAATATTATGACGATGTTGGTTGAAGAACTTATTCTTACAGCAAACTCATTGAATCTTCGTGATATTATGGCAGAGGCAATTGCTGAGTATGTAAATGTGGTAAACATTCATACTGCGAATGAAACATTGTTGGCTGATTTGCTTGCAAGCATCATCAATGACTTTGTCATGGACTTTGGCTTTAAGTATCTAAGCGATGAAGAGAAGAATAAAGCAAAGGGCGTATGTGAGAAGAGTAACATTCCAGCATTTAAGTACATCTGCAAGAAGACACCTGAGACTCTTGAAGAGGAAGAGTTGACTGCAATGTTCAACGAAATGTTTGAGAATCCTCAGGCATTGCTTCCTTCTTTCGATGACAACTATAACAAGTGGATTGAATACATGTTCGTGTCGTTCGTTGCACATCTTGACATACCAGAGTATGATCACGATGCAAACGAAGCACTTGCTAAGATTCTGGAACATATTAACGAAGCTTAATCCAAAGCGATAGATGAAAAAAATATTTTTTGGTAAAAAATTCAAGAATGGTACTCCATTTTGGCAGCCATGGAGCTTAATGGGATGCTTAGGCAGACTCTTAGGCTTCTTGCTGTTGCTGTTTGGTCTGCTACTTTTATTGAGTCTCTTTAGAGGCTGCAATAACGAGTCTGGCTCTAACGGAGGAACTGACAGACCTATAGCTCAGGTCTCTGACCCTGATTGGAACCAACCGATTGAGGGTGGAGAAGAAGTAGGTTTGCCAACTCCTGAAGAAAATGTACTTCCACCTTTTCAGGAATCGGAGCCAATTCCGAATCCTGAAAATGGAGGTGCAACCGAAATCTATCCAAATCTGCTGTATGTGATTTTTGATTCAGATGCAAATGATGAGACTTTCAAAACTTTCGCTAAGAAGTTCACTTCTCTATATGCTGCACCTGAACATCAGATTGAATACTACAATACAAGTTCAAAAACAGCAGTCTTGAGTGTGCCAGAAGAACGACGCGAGGCTATTTGCGACAAGTTGCCACAGCAGATTTCCGAGATAGATTTCTATGTAGTACCAGTTGAGGTTATGACACAATATGCAGAGGTCAAACCCAATGATCCTGCTTTTAATGATGCTAATAAGTCCTGGTATTTCAAGCCTATACAGATGTATGAAGCATGGGGTATAACACAAGGATCATCAGACATCATTGTCGGCATCGTTGACAGCTATATGGATTTGAATCATCCAGAATTGGCTGGTACTCGTGCTATTTATCCTTTCTCTGTCACTAAAGGAAATGCTAATGTAGCTCCTCCTCGTGGAATTGACAAGGGTATGGCTGGTCATGGTACATTGGTAACATCTGTAGCCGTTGGCAATGCTAACAACAACGCAGGTTCATCAGGTATTGCTCCAAGATGCAGGTTTATCCCTGTTAGTATCGGTGATGCTCTTAATACTGTTACCATGGTGGAAGGCATACTATATTGCATGTATCACGGAGCTTCGGTTGTCAATATCTCATGCGGAGCTCAATTCCCACCAGAGATTACAAGAATGCCTCTTGAAAAGCAGATAGAATTTTCTGAGCAATATGGCAGGCGACAAGAGGCCATGTGGAGTTATGTGTTCAAACTTGCAGACAAGCGCAATGTAACCATTGTTTGGGCTGCTGGTAACGATAACTGCTTTGGTGCAATGGACACATCAAAACGAAATGCAAATACTATTCGAGTATCTGCTGTTGATCGCAATCTTAAAAGAGCCGAGTTTAGTAACTTTGGTAACTTTAGCAACAGAGGTATTTATGAATCAACGATTTCTGCTCCTGGCGTAGATATTTGGGGAGCCTTGCCAAACAACTCATACGATGCATGGCCTGGTACAAGCTTCTCTGCTCCAATTATTACAGGAGTCGTTGCGCTCTTGAAGAGTGAAAATAAAGATTTAACAACAAAGCAAATAATTAAAATCCTACAAAGCACAGGAAAACCTGTAAATGGCTCACCAGAAATTGGCAATCTAGTACAAGTAAAGGATGCTTTAGTTAAAGCAAAACAAACAGTATCATCTGCTGCTACAGATGAATCAAGAAGATAATTATAAAAAATAACAGATATGGCTAAAAAACAACAAGCAGGTAGAATTACCATCGCCAACATTATCGCGATTGTCGGTATTGTTTTACTTTTGGTGTTCTCATTTTTGGGTCGCTCATATATGAGTGGCGGCGAATTAGGTTTTGACATCGTTATTGCAGTAGCAATTACTGGCTTTACTGCATTCTTACTTTGGTTCCTTATTAAAGCAAAAGGAGCTGAAAACAACATTGACAAGTGGAAGAAGGCTGAATTGGCAGCTCTTGTTATTTATATTGTATTTGCTATCCCTGCATCCTTGTTCGGAGGTATTATGCATTTCTTTGTGGTTAATGACCAAAAGAATGAGATTAAGAAATATGCAGAGGCAGATCTCAATATCATCGACCAAATGTTTTCAGAATACAAGAATTTTGAAACTGAGGCTTTGGCTATTACAGGAACTGGTCTTTCTAATGCTAAGGGTACAGGTCAACTCTGTGATGAAACCTTGAACAGTTTCATGCAGGAACGCTCAATCTCTACACGTGAGAGTGCAAAGAACTACGAGCAGATTCAGCGTAACAAATTGATCGGTGAAGGATTTGATTCTTACTACAAGTCATTCCGTAATGCTCGTAATGAGATTGAAGCAGCTGTTAGTAGCTGGAGTGTAATGCAGATTCCTTCTAAAGCCAAGCAGATTGAAGAGTTAGCAACTTCTGCAAGCAAATACCTTACAAACTTATCTAACGAAGCAAAATTGCCAGTCATTGAGAACTCAGGTTCAAGATTTACTATTACAGGTTATCAGACCAAAGATTTCTCTGTTGATACGGAGAACTTTATGTTCAAGAAAAAGTTAGTTGACGCATCAGGTTTTAGCATTACAGCTTTGATAGTAGTTCTTCTGATTCATCTTCTGATTTTGTTCAACTACATCGTTGCTTACCGCACAGACAAAATCGCTGTTGGAAAGTATTCTCAGAGTGATGGTGGTCGAGTTCTTTAACGAATAAAATGAAATCTATATATGGCACTTACTGATTTACAACGTAAAAAACTTATAGAGGGGATAAACTCCATCTCTATTAACTCTATTATAAAATATATACAAATAGGTGATATAACATTGGATGATGTTCCCCACATCTCTGCTGAAAGAAAACAATATATTATTGACCAATTGAATAGCATGCCTAATCCCGTAGAACAACAGGAGTGGCAGGCTATTGAGATGATGCTTATCCAGCCTTCTACAGAACTCGTTCAGAAACTTTCTTCTTACATTGCTCGTTGGGATGCCGGTCGACCTGCAGGCAACCATGTAGAGTTGGCAAAGCAAAAACTCCCAGAGATTGAATCTCAAATCAAGTTAGAAGCTGAGAGAGCTGAGCAAGCAGAATGGGATGCCGTTGATCCTTTCTCTACAACAGATTTGTGGGGCTATTTGTCGAAATATCCAAATACAATTCACAAGTCTGAGATAGACGATAGTCTCTGGGGTTTGGTTAATCAAGAGAGCGTTCAGGATATTCAGAATTATATTACAATGCTTCCTCAGGGCATTCATGTTCGTGAGGCACAACTTATTCTTAACGCTATTGTTGAGTGGAACAATGTTAAACTTACTAATGACATATTCTGCGTTAATGATTATATTCGTAACAATCCGAATACTCCATTCAAGAATCAGGCTCAGGTACAGTTGATGGGCTTGAAACAGCAGGAGATTGGTATGATGCGTACCAATCCTAATAGCTATGAGGTTAATCGTCTTCTTCGTCTCATCAATGATGGTATTTTCTCTGACCATGAGCTGATTAATGCAAAGGTTATGACAGAAACTGTACTTGAGACATTGCGTAACCACGATATTAATGCTGACCTTCCTGACATTCGTCAAGCTATTGAGAACTCAAGAGCGGAATGTAAGGATGGTTATACAGACGTATTCTTCTTTGGAGTTCCTTCTACAGGTAAGACCTGTGTATTGATGGGTATGTCACGCTCTAATTCTTTGCACATCAATCTTGCTTCTGGAGGTGGTGACTATGCAGCAGCTCTTCAGCAATATACTGATGTTGGTGTAACAGTTCCTCGTACTCCTGGTACATTTGTTACAACATTGGAGGCTACTATCAGTTCTGTGTCAGACCAAGGCGGTGCTGTACATAAGATCAATCTCGTCGAGATGTCTGGTGAGGAGTTTGCTTTTGACATCGCTAATAACCCTGACAGGATTTTCACTTTCGAGCAAATGGGTAGCGGTGCAACTCAGTTGTTGAAAAATGACAACCGTAAGGTGTTCTTCTTGATTATTGACCCAACTGCAAATGTTGTTCGCATCAACCGTGAAATCGTTGTACAGGATGGCTTTGATGAAGATACTGGCGAGCCAATTACTCATACAGACCTTCAGTACTGCGTAGTAAATCAGCGTACTCTTATTCAGAAGATGGTTGACTTGTTCACTGATCCAGGTAATGCAGAAATCATGAAGAAGGTGGATTCTATCCATATCATCATGACTAAGTCTGATACATTGGGTAATCCTGTTGAGCGTGAAGAGAAGGCTCTGAATATCTTCCAGCAGAAATTCAGTGGCGATATTTTGAAACCATTGATTGACCTTTGCGAAGAATACAATATCAACTCTCGAACAAACTTCCACCCAAATCTATATACATTCAGTTTGGGAACATTCTATGTTGGAGGTTTGTATGAATATGAACAGACCGACTCAGACAGGCTTGTAGTTGCTATCAAGAATTCAACACAGAGTGTTAAGAAAAAGTCTTGGTGGGACCGTTTAAAAGAGACTGTTAATTAAAAACTGAAGAGAAATGGCAAATATAAATCAAATATCATTAAAGGTTTGCGGAAATCCTGATGCAAATGGTGGATTTCAGCCTATGGTAATCTTTAATTCTCCTTCAATAGAGATTAAAGATAATTTTTATACAGGTTTTGACGCAAACTCCTATTTCTTCACTATAAAGATAGAGAAGAATCAAGTTGTATATAAACTTATCAAAAATAATGTTAGTAGCCTTGGTGCAAGTCGCCAGGGAAGCTTGGTTATAGGTATAGCTATTCCAAAGGGATATAAGCTTGATGCAGGTATTTCTCCTTATACCGTACTTATTGAGTTGAAGAATAGATTCCTTGCACTTTGTATGACTTGTAAGGATCCGGCTACCGAAAAGTATGAGTTTAATAGCAATCGAGTTTCACCAAACATCTTAGACGACATAGCAAGTTCATATTCACTTGTACCTGTTCAAGCACCATATCGAACAATGTCAACCGGGGCTCCGATTGCCTATGTAACTATAACTGAGGATAAAATTGAACAATTGATGAAAGATGTTCATTATCCTGCTTTTGTAAAATACAGTGAAATTGTAGTTGCCAACTCTGTTGGAAGCACAAGCTATGCTCCGATTTCGAACCTGCCAATTCCTCGTATGGTGGAGTATTCAATCTATGACGATGGAGTGCTCCAGCCAATTGTCGTTTCTGATCCTAAGAAACTTCTTACTGTAAAAGGAAAAGGAGACCCAAAGTACTATGAAAATGATACTTTGATGTTTACTCTTGAGGAGTTGTTGAAAGGCAAAAAAGTACCTAATGTTACTCTTGATCGAGCTAATGAGATTATCAATGTTAGCTCAAAAGCTCTTGTAAAACCGATAACACGTAAGATTAATGTTGTATTTGTCCCAGAGGAATCCGAAACATATTTCTTTACAAAGACAAATGAATGGGGACTTTATTATGACAATCAACAGATTCGTCTTGCAAATGATCTGTCCTTTGTGCTGACAGGAGAAGAAATAAAGATCCTTAACAATATTCAGAACTTTAGAATTCGGCAGTCTCGCAAGGATAAATATGAAGCAAAAGTTTCATCTGTTTCCTCTAACGAAATTCGTATTTCAGCAGAAAAAATACGCCGTACTGTTGGCCCTATCGGAGGTGGAGGTAGAATTGGTGGTGGTCTTGTCGAAACACCTAGTATTAACGCTTATGAAGTATTGCTAACATTAGATCAAGCTTATAAGCGTAGTCGTTGTAGCGTGCAATTCTTCAACTCAGAAGGAGTATTATTGCAGAGCACTACAGCTTTGTTTGCTAGAGGTAATGATGGAAATCATATAGCTAGAGTATATGTACCAAAATCATGGTCGGGATGTAATGTTCAAGTACGTTTAAAATACAAGAATGAGTATTGGTATTCAAATAATTATCTTGGCAGAGACATTAATGGTGTTATAGAACTTCGTGACAAGGATTTTTCCCGTAAGTCTATCGGCTTCTATAGCAAACATTCAAGAGAAATTGTTCTATCGACTATTTTCCTTCTGGGCTTATTGTTAGGTGCAGCAGGAATGTATTTCGGAAAGGACTTTTTAGGTTCTAAAGAAACTAATAATGCCGAAACAGACACAATAAGTTGCACAGAATGTGGTAAAATATGTGCTGATCAAGAAGAATTGATACATCACATGTCTGAGGCACATCCAGATAATGGAGATACCGCAGTTGATACTGACAACAAAAGGCCATTAACTTGTCCTGATTGTGGAGATGGTCCTTTCAATCAGGCAGAATTAAATGCTCATAAATCGACGTGTCCTAAAAAGGTTGAATGTAGCGAATGTGGTGAACGCTTTGCTTCTGACAGCGAATTGAGAACTCATAAGGAAACATATCATAATGCAGTAGTTGCCTCTTCATTCAAGTGCGATAAGTGTAATCTTGAATTTACTTCTGCAAAAAGCCTTAGAGCGCACAAGAACAAAGTCCATGATCCTAAAGTGTGCAAATATTGTAGTAATACTTTTGACGACCAAACAGCGTTAACTGCTCATGTGCAAGCAAAGCATCATTTTGAATGCAAAGAATGTGGATCTAACACTTATTTCGCAACACAAGCTGAGCTAAATAAGCATATGAAAAAAAAACATGAACGATAAAAATTATGAAGATAATAAAATTATTATTAGTATTTGTCATCATTTTAGGTGGCGTTGTCGGAGCATTCTATCTTATTGGTGGAGGAGGTGGTACAGGTTTGGAAGAACCATCTGATGACACATACCAGACATATCGTACTCAGTTTGAGAACGACTGGAAGGACAAAGGCGATTGGTCTGATAGCTTGTTTAACGCACACTGTGATATGGTTAGACAGCTTAGTTTAGATTATAATGTTGCACCATTAAAAGATTTGAATACTAATACTGCAGTAGAGGTGGTTTATGAAAAAATCTTCTGGCAATGGACTTCAGAGTATTGTAAAAAGGCAACTATAGAAAACTATATCAGGGCATTAGGCAAGATACAGGCTGAAGATGAAAACGCCAAGGCTAATCCAAATGTCCAGAAGATTAACTCAGTAAACGGTACATACAAGAAGGCCTACGCGCTTGCGCATAAGGGCATAGGATTAACTCCTGGTTTTGATGGAACTTCATGGAGATCGTTTTCAAGCTACAGAAACTCGATGTTATCAGAGAAGAACTCGATGCAGAATGATGCGAATTACAAGCAGTATCTTGCAAACATCAAGGACATTAAGGATGGTTTGAATGCGATTCCTTCTAAACTTGATAATGCAAGGACTCGTTTCTACAACGATCTTGCAAGTGACATCGTAAACCACTATCGTAATATTGAGCAATCTTCACGTACAAGAAGCCAGTTGATTGAATTACGAGATGCTCGTAATAAGTTCAATAACGAGGCTCCTTCTTCAAATAACTATTTAAACAATTTCTGCAATTCATTTGCAGATGACGTAGATAGGAATGAATCTAATGAAAACAACTAAGATTCTTAAATCATTACTTGTACTTTTTCTGTGTCTTGCTGGTACTCCAGCAAGTGCACAGAAGGAGTCTTGGGAAGAACTTGTTAATCGTAATCGGCAGATAGAGAAAGAAATACAAGCTCTACTTGCTGATACAACAGCTTTGTATCAAACTATTATTAAGTTTGGATCAGAGCAGTCGCGCCTTGATGTTCAGATTGACTCCATAGCCAATCTATGTAACGAACTAAAAGGTGATGTTGATAACAAAAAGGTGGCTGCTGTTCAGCAAAAGGTTGACTCCTTAAATTGTGTTGAAGAGAAACTGCAAACTCGCAAGAAAGAATTGGCAGCATTGCGTCAGCAAAAAGAATCTTCGTTGGCGAGTCTGAAAAGTAACATTTCTGGTATGGGCGCATATTCTGCCATTAAAGATGAACAGATGTATGCTCAATACAAGGAGGTGCTAACAAAACCTTATTCTGAAATTACGATAACAGTTCTCGATGAGATAGAATCTAAGATGAGATCATTCACAAAGTTGCCAGACTTTGCAGATTTCAAAGCACGATTAAACGCATGTAAGAATAACAAGAAGCTATATGATTTGGCAGAGAATCTTTTAAATGAGAAACTCAATAGTGACATAATAGATAAAACTCGTGATAAACTCTATGAGTTACTTGACATAAAGAAGGATGATCCTCGTAAGGGTATTGTAAAACTCTCAGAAGCACAATATTCTGAGATTGATACGCTTGACATCAAACTTTCTCGATATGGTGCTGGAATTACGGTATTACAGAATATTGTAAAAGCCGTAAATGAAAGCAACGTTCGCGAACAATATCAGGGCAACGAGTCTGCTTGTATTGATGCCATGCATTCTATAGTCATTTCTGATGCACCAGAAGATGTCGAGAATAGAAAGCGTTACTTCGATATGATTCCAACTCTTAAAGCACTTTGCCAAAAGTATTGGAATGAACTTCAGGCTGATCCATTTAACGCCCCTACTGAAACAGAAACATTAATCATGCAATTGAAAAACGAATAGATATGAAAATAAGAAATATATTACTCGTTATGCTACTCGCCTTCAGTTGCAATGATGCTTTTGCGCAAGCGGAAACAGACTATGAGGCGTTGTACAAAAAGGAATTTGCTCGACAAGATTCCTTAAATGACGTTTTGCAAGATTTGAAAAATCGCAAGAAGGAGTTGGTTGCAATTACAGGTACTGACAACTCGAAGCTAACAAAGAAGTCTGACGCCAAAATTAAAGAACTGGATTCAAAAAAGGCAGAACAAACGAAACTGTTAAGTAGTCCTAACTACAAAAAGTTGCAAGAACTTCTTGATCAACAAAAACAATTAGAGTCACAGATTGTGGTTTTATCGACTGACACAACAAACTTGGTTACTCAGGTTTCTTCATTAGAAGCACAGATTGGCAAATTAAACGGCAATGTCGCAGAATTGGAGACTATTAAAAATAATGTCAGTAAGCAGCTGCTCGATGAGAGCAAGGGTACATTAGAAAAGCCTTTCTCTCAGTTAAGTGTTGAAGAATTGACTGCTATTAAAACAAAATGCAGCAAATATTCAACTGACCAAAAGATTAATGCGCTGATAGCTAAAACTGACGATGTTCTTAAAAACAAACGTACTTATGATGACGCAATTCGTATTGCCAATTCAAAATTCAACAAAGGTAAATTGATAAGTATCTTAGATCGTTTGACTCGACTTCGCAATCTAAATGCTATTCAGCAAAATGAGATTAATCAGGTAAGAGGTGTGCTCTCGCACTTTGAACCGGGCATGACTGTATTCAAGGAGTTTATTCAGAAACTCAACAAGAATCGTGAAGGTGTAACAAGCTATTCAAAGGATGATCTGAATGATGACCTGCGACGAATAATGTCAAAGAACAATATAAAGGGAAGAATTGACTCTGAGATTACTCAAGTGCCATATTTGAATAAAGCTTATAAAGCTTATATCAAAGCAATAAAAGCAAATCCTATGAATCATTCTGCTATTGAAGCAGAGATTCTTGGTTACTCAAATTAACGAACTTGACATAAGAATAATATGGAAAGAAAGTCGTCAGTAAATGAAGTACATAAGGTTGTTCAGAAGGATCTTTCTGAACTGTTCAAGACCTTGTCCAAAAAACTTGGTCAAGACAATCCTTTTGCCAAAATCAGTATAGGTAATGGCTATTATCTTTGGTCAGATACTCGCTGTCAATGGTATCAAATGGTTGCTGCCAGCGATTTTGAGAGAAGTGTTGTTCAAGACGCTTTAATCCAAACCAAGAAAGATATTGCCTCGTTAATAGGAAGTAATACTGCAGAGCAACTCTTTACCATTCCTGATGATAGTTATATTTACTATAATGATGACGAAGGAGAGGTAAAAATTCTTGTTACTGGTTGGGGATTTAAGAAGCCGGTAAGAGTTAAAGGAGGTCCTGATAAAGGTGATTTGAAAAGAAATACTCCAGTTAACATATCGTTCTCATACGATGGTGAAAAGCAACCTATGTATGAGTTCGGAGTGCAGATTCCTACACAAGTCAAGAAGTTCAAGACAGATAAAACTGGTCAATATCACTTCAACAACCTTACACAAAAGGAGTTGTTGTTGAAGGACTTCGTAACAGGGAAAGACTTCCGTTTAGTTGTTGAAGAAGGACGTGAAAACTACGATTTTGACGTAACCATCTACACAACTCTACATGTAAAAGCAACAGTTGATGCTAATCCTGTAATTGGAGAGACGGTATCTGTCCAGTATTGCGGCAAAAACTACGAAGCATCAACAGATGCAAATGGTTCTGCGGTAATCCAACTCCCTTTACATGACAAAGAATTAGTAATTGCAACGTTGCGTGACCAATCGCAATCAGAGCCAATATCAGCAGGAACAAATACAATAGAATTTGTCTTTGAAACTCCTGTGGAGGAAGTGAAAACTAATATTGAAGTTTCTGTGATGGAGGACAGCAAACCTGCTATTGGCAAGTTTGTTACAATTTCCTATTCTGGCAATCAGTATACAGGAGTTACAAATGAGCGTGGCTTGTTCACACAACGTGTTGATGTGGTTGCAGGAGATACTTGTACCATTTCAGTTCCTGATTACGAGTCACAATCAAAAGTACTTCAGGAAACAGCTGTCAATGTTTTCCGTTTCGAGAAGACTACCACTCATCCTGAACCCCCTGTTGAACCTGTTAAGTTCTCACCATATATCCGGATCGAAGGGGACAATGGTTTCATTGGCAACAAATATCCTATATCTGTCGAATATAATGGAGTAACAAAGGAGTATATCTCTGATGAAAATGGTATTGTACAACTTCCAGAAATGGAAGAGGGTAAGACCATGAAGGTTACTGACGGACTCAATCCGACCAACTCAGCAGAGTATGAACTGAAATCTGGGCAACCAGAATATGTTTTCCATGTGCCATACGAGCCAAAGGAAGAAGATGTTAAAATAAAGGTGATGCTTCGTGATGCAGACGGTAAGCCTATCAGATGCGACCGAGTTCGCTTCTTACAGGAAGGAACTAATGATGTCCTTGCTACTCTTGATGAGAACGGTGACACGTATTTAGGGGCAGATACTTTCAAAGTGGGCAAGCCTATCTCTGTCTCTATTCAAGGTGGAGCAAAGACATACGATTCATTTACTTTCACCCTTGACAAGAACGAGAACGAATATCTTTTGCAAGAAAAGAATACCACTTCATGGTTGAATATACTCCTGCAAATACTTCTCGTTTTGGCTTCTATTGCTGCCGTATACTATCTATGGCATGTATTATCAGCAATCTTTGCAGGAACATTTGTAGGCATATATCAATAACAAAAACTCGAAAAGTATGGAAATCTATTATGATTTGTTTGTAATATATGCGATGAGCTTGCTCACTTTCGCTTTATATGGATGGGATAAACATTTGGCTGTCTATCAAAAAACTCGCATCCCTGAGTTTATCCTGTTGCTGTTCTCATTCCTGGGTGGCGCATTTGGGGCATTATGTGCAATGATACTTTTCAAACACAAGACTTTGCATAAGATGTTTCTTATTTGTGTTCCAGTCTTTCTGTTTCTTCAGTTAGCGATGGATGTATTGTACCGAGTATTCATTTTGCAATTATAAATGAGCTATGAAGTCATTGAAAACTATTCTTGGATTGATATATCCAATATTGATCATATTGTTGCTATTGAATAATTGCAATGGTTGTAGTAGAGAGCAATCTACGGTAACTCCACCACCTACGCCATTAATTGATTCAATTGCTGCACCGACTCCAGAAGATGAAGTTGAAATAGATTCAACTGCAACTGAAGTTGTGAGACAGGCTGAGTCTATCGGTTCTACTGGTGCTCTAAAAGTTACATTGCTTTGGAACTTTCATGCTGATATTGATTTGCACGTGAAGCAGCCTAATGGTAAGGTGATTTACTACAAAGATAAACAGGACTTATCAACAGGAGGTTACCTTGACGTAGATAATCGTGAAGGCGGCAATGGTGCTGCAGAAAACATATACTGGAATGAGCCACCAAGGGGACAGTATATTGTAGCACTTAACTATTACGGAAAGTCTCAATCTGGTAAATCCGAATCAGGAACATGTACAGTTGTTGTATTCCAAGAAGGTAAAGAACCTGTAGCATACAACGTGAACATGGCAACATTGAATGAGTTAAAAAATATCGTCTTAATAAATATAGAATAACATATGAAAACTTGCCCAAAATGTGGAAAGGTAATCCAAAATGACAACGTAAGATTCTGCAAAGAATGCGGAACCGACTTGTACGGAAAGAATGATGGCGGCATCTGGTTGGGAGATCCTACAAAAGATCCAGCTTCATCAACTCCGAAATCCTCAAAGAGTGAAACTCCTATTGCAAAAATCGGAGTAATTGCAGTTGCTATCGTTGCTCTGTTCTTAATTCTTTTCTTTGCTTTCTCTGGTAGTGATGAAGAAATTGAGGCTACAGCCACAAAGACTGAGGTCGTAGAGAAACCACAGGAAACTCAAAGTCCTGCAAGAACTACGGAGTCTGCAAGAAGAGAGACTCAGAGAGAGCAAACACAAACACCAGCAACCGAAACAGTTGTTGAGCAACAGCCTGTAGCAACTCAACCTGCTGCTGAAACTGAGAAGACAGAAGATTCTCAGAAGAAGAAGTTGAGTGCTGCTTTAGCCAAAGGTGATTATAAGCAAGTACAGGTTCTTGCTAACGAAGGCTATGCTCCAGCTTATGTGCCATTGGCAAAGTATTATTTGAATAACAATGAGTATGATGATGCTGACCGCTACGCAAAAAAGGCAAAAGCTGCTGGTCAAAGCGGAGCACGGGCAATCATTACAACTCTTGATAATCTTGGTTATTACGATTAAAAATCTTTTATACTTATGAAATATCTACTTTCTCTTTTGCTCATGATGGTTGTTACCATCAGCGCAAACGCACAGGATGCGTCTTTCTACCAGAAATACGCAGAAAAGGGTGATAAAGAGGCCATGTATAACTTGGCACAGTGCTACATTAACGGTAATGGCGGCGTTGCTCAGGACTACAATCTTGCAACAACATGGTTAACAAAAGCTGTAAAAAAGAATTATGCACCTGCCCAAAAAGACCTTGGCTTATGCTATTTGTATGGTGTTGGCGTTTTAAAAGATTACCAGCAAGCGTGGACATTGTTAAACAAAGCGCATAAACAAAAAAATGCTAGTGCTACTTATTATATAAGCCAAATGTATAAAAGTGGTATTCATGTTAGTGCTGATAAGGCCATGTATCTAAAATTCTTGAAGGAAGCAGCAGGTAATGGTGACGATGACGCTATGTTGGAATTGGGTCTATTGTATTTGCATGGTAGTGAAGATTACAATATAGATCAAAATGCAACATTAGGCGTTGAATCAATACAGGCAGCCGCAAAGCAAAATAACGCAGAAGCAATTCTAGAACTTGGTTTTGCATATAGAGAAGGAATGGGTGGATTAAAAGAAGATCTTCAAAAATCCACAGAACTCATTACTCAAGCTGCTCAATTAGGCAATACTAGAGCTTTGAGTGAAGCTGGTATGATTTATCTTAATGGCTATGGTGCAGAGCGCGATTTTTCTCAAGCATATAAATATTTGTCTGTTGCTGCAGAACGCGAGGTGCCAAATGCAATGAAAATGCTTGGAGATATGTATTATTATGGCTTAGGCATGGATATTGACAATAATTCAGCTTTCCAATGGTATCAAAAAGCAGTAAATGCTGGTTATGGAAATGCATATGCACAATTAGCAAATATGTATTTGTATGGCTTAGGTGTGACTGAAGATGAGCCAAAAGCTTTTCAGCTTTTCAAAGAAGCTGCAGATGCAGGCTATTCTTCTGCGCAATCTGGTTTAGCAATGTGTTATGAAAATGGATATGGTGTTACCAAAAGTCTCTCTAATGCTGTCTCATATTACAAGCAAGCTGCAGAACAAGGAAACAACTATTCTATGCATCGTCTATACTTTATCCTGAAAGAAGGTGGAGACGGTGTAAGCAAAGATACACAAGAAGCAATTCAATATTTGCGTCAAGCAGCAGATAATGATTATGACAATGCATTATATTCGTTAGGATATGAGTATTTGGTAGGCGAAATTCTTCATCAGGAAAATAGTAAGGCTTTGGAATATATGACTAAAGCAGCTGACAATGGATATTCTTTTGCTTGTGCAGTTTTAGGAACTTTTTATTATGATGGAGAACCATTAGTTGAAAAGGATTATAATAAAGCTTTTAAATATTTGTCTGTAGCAGTAAAGGATGCAAGTTCTATAAATGAAGGTTTATTGGCAGATGTCTATCGTAAGATAGGTGCGTGCTACCGTTTTGGAAGAGGTACGGAAGTTGACCAAAGCCTGGCTTCCTATTATACAGAGCAAGCTGCAAAATATGGAGATAAGGGATCTCTGGATGCAGTTAAGATGTTGAGAAGATAAATAATATAGTTTATGAAAAAGGGTTTATTATGCATACTTAGCTTGTTCAATGTTTGTGCCATCTCGGCACAAACATTGAGCAATGTTCAGAAACAGGTTAAGCAAGAAATCTATAATGCAATCAAGAAGGTTGGTACAAATCTTCAAGATGATGGTGGAGAAGTCATCCGATTCACATCCAGAGAAATAAACTACATAGTACAGATTAGTGCGGATGATAAAGATCCCATGTATGTAACAATAGGTGCTTATTTTAACCTTCCAGAATCATACAAAGAAGATATTGCACGTAGAGCTGCATTAAATGCCGCTGGTGGTATGCCTGTTTTTTGTGATTGCAGAGACAATGTTTTAGTGTTCGATTGTGAAATGTATTTGAAGGAGTCAAAACCATTCACATCGGTTCTTCCTTCTATGATAAAAGCAATAAAGACCTCTGTTGAAGGATTCAATGGAGAGTATGAAAAGCTCAATCAGACAAACTCTTCTACTCCTTCCTCCACCTCAAATGGTACGTTCGGAAAAGCTGACACTTATATTTTCCCACATCATTCAACAGCAAGTGATAAAAAACTCTTTGTTTCTAAAGTATATTGGGAGGGGGAAAATACTGTATTAGAGTTCATTTCCTATAATGGTGGTCAGTATCAGTGGTGCTCTATGAATAAGAATGCCTATATTATGGCAAATGGAAAGAAGTATTCACTAAAGCGTGCAGAAGGTATTGCTTATTCTCCAAGTCATACAGACTATCCAAACTATCAATCGGCTAACAATGTCTCATTGACTTTTAAGTTATATTTCCCAGAGATACCTAAGACTACAAAGACACTTGATTTCTATGAATCAAGCACTGAGGGGTGGATTGTAAACAACATAACATTAGACAACAATGGTATTCAAAATATTTCTGGTGGTGAGACGATTGTTACTTCTGATCACAAATGGCGTGCAACAGGAATCCAGATTTTACCTACTCAAACCGTAATCAAGAAAGTTGTTACTCCAACCACAAAGGGTACATATGTTAATAGTAGCCAAGATGAGTATATTCAAGATGCTGATACAGGTCGCAAATACTATCTTCAGAATTCAAGCATTGGCTTCGAAGGAAATAGAACCATCGTTCAAGACAACAAAGACCACGAGTTCTTCGAGGTTTATCCTGCATTACCATCATCGGTAAAACGAATAAACATCTCTTCAGGGAGTCAATATTACGTGGAGAATCTTCAGATTAGGTAGAAAATGGGGCACTTTATTGTGCCTTTTTTCTTTAAATCAAGGGTCTGCTGAGAATATTTATTGGGCAAGACCACCCAAATGTGAATATACAATTCAACTCGTATATTATCAACTATCAAAACCCACGGGTGTCGTAGGCTCTGGAATATGTAAGGTTGTTGTATTCCAAGAGGGTAAAGCCCCACAAACATATACAACAGAAATGTCTGAAGTAAAAGAAACAAAGAACATTCTAAAAATTAAAATACAATAATTATGAGAATATGTCCAAAATGCGGCTTCAAGATAGAGAATGATGAAGCAAAATTCTGCAAGAAATGTGGCTCTCGATTACCTGAGATTGAAAAGATAGCAGAAGGAACAATACATACATCTAACGATAATGGTGTTACATTAAATCCTCGGCAAGAATCTTTAACATTCGTAAAAAAAACGCAAGTGAAAAACATAGAGGTTGATAAAATACCTAAGCAGCACGACATACCAGATATCAGACTGTCCCACGAAGAACATGTAACGAATAGGAATATGATGTGGGCAGTAAAGACATGTTTCAAAAAATATGCAAAGTTTGAAGGACGTGCATCACGTTCGGAATATTGGTATTTCGCACTATTCAATAATCTGATATTCTTTATTCCTGTATTATTGGCTTTTGCTATTGACCATGATGTCATAAGTCCAATATTGTGCATTGCTGCATTTATATATTTAACAGCAACGATTATCCCGGGGCTGTCTGTGTCTGTAAGAAGACTGCACGATGTTGGTAAAAGTGGCTATTTTTACTTTATATGTTGTATTCCTTATATTGGAGGATTTATTCTGCTGTATTATTTCTGCAAAGCAAGTGAAATAGGTGAAAACATATACGGAAAAACATATTAGATTAAGAATTTTGTGGAAAAAGAGGTAAACAGACATGGCATATAAGGTTAAATTCCCGGATGGACATCAATTGGTTATAAATTCCGTAAGTGACATAGCCATCGTAACCAACACAGATAGAAATTTATCTCAGTCACTTAGTCAATCCAATAAGCCACTTATAATAATATTCGAATGAGGACAAGAGTCATCATATACCTTCTCCTGTTGCTCTCTTTGTCTGTCTCCGCACAGACAAAGAGAGCTTTGATTATAGGGTTAGGAGAACAGCAGGATAAGGCTTGGAACAAAATCAATGGCGACAAGGATGTTCCGTTTGTTCAAGCGATGCTGAAAAACGCAGGATTCAAATCTGTCATGACATTGGTAAATCGACAGGCAACAAAGGTTGGCATTGTTAGGGCATTCAAGAGAATGACGGCATCATGCAAACATGACGATGTGGTATATATCCATTATTCTGGACATGGACAACAGATGACGGATGTGCATAATGACGAGAGAGACGGACTGGATGAATGTTGGATTCCGTATGATGCTTGTCGGAAAGCAAGCGCAACTTATCATGGTGAGAAACATCTGACGGACGATGAACTGAATGTGTATCTCAATGCTATCCGTAATAAAATCGGAGCGAAAGGAAAGCTATTGGTGGTAATAGACGCTTGCCATAGTGGTGATGGCACTCGTGGAGAAGATGATGAAATAGTACGAGGTGTGGAAGACACGTTGGTGGTTGACAGCGAAAATGCTCGCGGCTTATATGAAACCTTTGAGGCGATTAAATCGTTCTTCGTTGGTGACAATGGCAAAGAAAATGTCATTAATACTAAGGCAAAACCATTGGCGGAACGATGGATTACCATCAGTGCTTGCAGAAGCGACCAAGTGAATATCGAGATGAAGAAACCTACAGTTGGTAAACTAACATACGCATTGTGGAAAGAACTGAAGAATAGTGATAAAGTAAACAACGACGAGTTTATGAGACGAATCAGAAAGTTCGTGAACCGCAATACCAGTAGCAGACCGCAACAGCCAGAAATGACAGGCGAGGACATCAATAAATACAACATAACAGACATACTGAGTAGATAGAATGGCAAAGACAATACAAATGCGTACACCGCAACAAGAGAAAGAAGCCCGACTTGTTGCTGGCATGTATGATAAGGATAGAAAAATACAGTCGGAACTGTATGCTTATTGCTCACGATACTTTTGGGCAAACTATCGTGGCGTGTTCTTCGCTGATGAGGATTCTGCCACGGAAATATTCCAAAACACATTCATTGCGATGTGGGAGAATATCGAGCGCAGGAAGATTTATGTGAGCGATGGCAGAGTGATGGGCAAGAACAACGAACCTTTGAGTAGCAGCATCCTTACCTATTTTATGGGGATTGCTCGCATCAAGTATTTGGAATGGGTAAGAGAACATCCAACCTATGCAGATCCAGAAACAGAAATGGGACGAAAGATAAAGGAAGAAGGATTTGATGCGCAGCAATACATCAATATGCTATATGATTCGGAAGACAACAAGATGCTTGACATCATTGCTGATGTCATATCACATATGTCGGAGCGGTGCTGTGAGATATTGAGCAAGTTCTACTATGAGGAAAAGGACTTAGACACAATCCTGTTGGAAATACCGACAATAGACTCAAAGAACGCTCTCAAGACGAAGAAGCACAAGTGTATGGAGTCATTGCGCACTTCGGCTCGAAACATTTATCACAACTATTTGAACTCATAAAATGGCAGATGGATATGGACAATAATAATTTTCAAGATAGAATAGACGAATACTTGCTTCATGGTGACACCATGTCGGAGGAAGACAAGGCACAGTTCCTGAAAGAGATAGAAGAGGATGCAGAGAAACGAGAACTGTATGAGTTTACGAAGAATGTTAAACAGGCGATGGTGAGCCGTGGAGAGAAGTTGAAAGCCATGACAGAGTTTCAAAAGGAAATAAAAGATGGTCGCAGAAAGTCTTGGCTTTGGATTTCAAGCATTGCTGCTATATTGGTGATAGGCTTCTTTGCTATCAATCCTCTGTTTGTAGAAAACTCCCCTACTGACAATGTGCGTGGCGATGAAAACGAAGTGTTTGATATGACGGCACCAACAGACAGTATCAGCAATGACTCTATATCAACAGATACCATATCATTGCATCATGAATAAAGCATTGCTATTATCGTTAGTTCTATTCTGTTGTAGTTTGCAGATGCAAGCGCAGACATTGACCGAGGCGGAAGTCACGGCTAAAATGAATGAAGCCTTTGCTTTGAACAATGCCAAGAAGACCGCTGAAGCCCTGAATGCTTTTCTCCTTGTCGGAAGAAATACGGAACAGCAGCGAAATGAGGTTGAACATCAAGTGTATGTATGCAGTCAGACGATGGCTTGCATGTGTTATGAAACCTTGAAACGCTATGAAGAGGCGTATCTATTGGCTAAGAAATTGATGTCAGGCGGTCTTACAGAGAAAGAAAAAAAAGATGTCGGTCATCTGTATGCCATGAACGGATATATGTATGCCACCAGTTTTATGCACAGAGACAACAGGCAATTAGCTAAGGCTCGTGCCATATTGGAGGAGATTATGCCATACGCTGATGGCAAGGTAAGAGAATATGTTTTGCCAAAGATTCCCTTGTCATGGTATTTTGAAGGGGCTGAATATCATTTGTCCCAACAGTATGACAAGGCTTTGGCGTGCTATCAGAATGCTCTAAAAGGTTTTCAAGAACAGAGAAGAGTAACGGATGAGATTTCTGTATTGAAACAGATTGCGACAATCAAAGGTTTGCTTTATGATATTGTTGGGTCTGAAGATGCATACAAAAAGGCTTTATACTTAGCAAAGCAGTATGGCAAACCGGATGTTCAGATGGAAATTCTGAAAGAACTGTGGTATATAAGAAAGACAATAGGCGATGTGCGGCAGGCTCAGACCTATTCTGCAAGTATGGATTCATTGGTTGAAGCAACTTACGACTTGCAGACAAAATACAACTATTACAACCAAAAAGGCAATGAAGCGAGAGGCTACGGTCAATACGGCATTGCGGAGCAATGGTACTTGCGCGGGAAGAATATTGCAGAGCGTGCTGATGCAAAAAACATATCAGCCAATAAACATCTGAGTTATTCCAACTTGCGAAATCTGTATGCAGCCATAGGACGGTATGACGATGCTCTGCAATATGCCAGGAAAGCAATAGAAGAATTTCAGGCACATATCCCAGTGGGTGATGCCACTTACAATATGCCTTACATGGCTTTGGCTGATATTTATCGGCTGATGGGTGACAAGGAGAACTGCTATAGGAGCCTTGATAAGATTTTTGAAACGGTTTCACGAATAGTAGATTCTAAAGAACTCTATCACTTATATACAACAAAAGGCAGATGTCATTTTGCTTTCAAAGACTACCAATCAGCCTTGAATGACTATAAGAAAGCAAATGAATTGCTTGCCACAAAATATCCACAAACGGATGGCGACAGAATATCCTTGTTGGCTCTAATAGGAGGCGTTGAGCATCAGTTGGGGAACTATGCAGAATCTGAACAGTATTATCGGAAGTATGCCGAATACACAAAGGTACTATATGGTGAGAACAGTCTGGAACATATCAATGCGCAAATATATCTTGCCAATGCAGAAGGTTTTGCTGGGAATGTAACGTATGGTTGCAATGATTATACAGCAGCGGTACTGCAATTGAAGGCTTTGATGAAACAACGCATCCCATACATGAATAGCACAGAGCGTGAAGGTTTGTGGAATCCTCTATCCTCATTGTTTACCATGATGACGCCATACGCTTTGGAGGCAAAGCAGACACAGACGGCTTTTACAAAGAATTGCTATGACGCTCTTGTTATGTCGAAGTCTTTTCTCTTGGAATCGGAACGCTCCATGTATGATGTCATTAAGAGGATGGGTACGCCTGAGGACATGCACGACTATACTACATTGGCAAGTATGAAAAATCAGGTGAAGGCTTGGGAAAAAGACTATAATGCAAATGCTGACAGCATCCTAAGTGTGTCAAGAAAAGCAAGCCGTTTGGAAAATCTGTTGATGAATAGATGCAAAGGATATAGTGAGGGCACAGACTTCATGGATGTGGATTATGATGCGGTGAAGCACGCTTTGGGACAAAACGAAGTGTTGATAGACTTTACCGACTATATTTCACAAACTCAAGGAAGAAAGTATGCAGCTTATATTATAAATAAGGTGCAAGACTATCCGCTGCTAAAAGCTTTGTTTGCTGAAAGGCAGATTGATTCTCTTGGCATCGTGAGACCAGATATGTACTATAGTGAAGATTATTCAGAAGATGTACTGAAATTGTTATGGGAGCCATTGAAAGAGAATGTATCAGCAGGTGCTACCATATACTATGTTCCTTCACAGCTACTATTCCAGATTTCATTGGAATCTTTATCATTGCCTGACGGTTCACTCTTAGGTAGCCATTATCATTTCGTCAGATTATCTTCTGCCCGTGAATTGGTGAAGATGAAATCAAAGAGTAATAGTAACAAGGCTAATACTGCGGTATTATATGGCGGTTTGCAATATGACTTGGAGACAACAGCAATGGCAGAAGAGTCCAAGAAATATGATTTGTCGAATTTGCTTGCCTTGCGTGGTGAAATTGCTCGAGGTGATTCCGTATTTCATAATCTACAAGGAACAAAAGAAGAAATCTTGAAGATAGAAGACTTGTTGAAAAGAAATAAATGGCAAGTCTCTTCGTATATGGGCAAAAACGGCACAGAAGAGTCTTTCCTAAATATGCACGGCAAATCGCCTAAATTGCTTCATCTTGCCACTCATGGATTTTACTACACTCCAAATAGAGCGGAGAATGTAGATTATCTCAAAGGCTATACAGATGCTATGTCTCTTTCAGGACTTGTTCTGTCTGGTGGTAATGCTGCTTGGTTAGGCAAACAATTACCAAAAGGCGTGCTTGGTGGTATATTAACAGCTAATGATATTGCACGTTTGGATTTGAGCAATACGGATATGGTGGTGTTGTCTGCATGTCAGACGGGACAAGGCAAGGCTACATCTGAAGGATTATATGGATTGCAACGTGCTTTTAAAAAAGCAGGAGTTGGGACAATCGTCATGTCTTTATGGAGTGTGAGCGATAAAACAACTTCTGAGTTTATGACCACATTCTATGAACGGCTTACCGACAAGAAAAATGCGTGGAACAAGCGCAAAGCTTTTGAGAAAGCCAAGGAAATTATCAGAAAGAAGTACCCTGATCCTTTCCATTGGGCTGCGTTTGTGATGTTGGATTGAGAATTTGTTAAATTGAAAATCAAAAACTAATGAGAAGAAAATATATAATTCTACTTATTTTATGCTTTTCCGTTTGCTCAATAAAGGGACAAATAAAAAAGAACAAAGTGGATTCTGTCTTTAATCAATATAAAGTAGAACTGCCACAAACAAGTACTGCATATAAGTTTTTTAAGGATAGCTTAGGTAACACAAATATAGATTCTAAGGAAAAATTCTATTCATTTTTGTGGAAAAACAGAATAGTGCCAATATTTGGTGTTATTGACGATTATAGTTGTAAAATTATAGGGGACTTGATTCTCTTGTACTACAAAGAAAATCAACAGAGGAAGATAAGCATAATTATAAATTCTATAGGTGGAAGTTTAGTGTCCACATTGGGTATTTATGATTTAATCTATATGATTGGGGATGATTGTGAAATTTCAACATATGCTTATGGTATGGCGGCATCTTCTGCTGCTATACTATTGATGGCAGGAAATAAAGATAAAAGGATAGCGGATCCATGCGCAAGAATTTTAATACATAGTCCTCGATTAGGTGAACATAAAGAAATCAAGGAAAGTGAAGACACAATAGATATAAATAAGGAATTGACTTCATTGAAAAAGGAAGTTTATCAGATAATTGGAGAACGAACAGGTCATACTATTGGTGAGACAAAAAATTATTGTGAAAGGGAAACTTGGTTTGCAGCCAAAGAAGCTTTGGATTTTGGAATAATAAACCAAATATGTACTTGGGCTGAATATTCGAAATCATTTGTCCCATAATAATTAATTTAGTAAGAGGTTACTAATCAGCTAATAGATTCATAAATAGTCAAACAAAACTATTATGAATATGAAGCAGGAAGAAATTGTAAGCGAAATTCGCAAAATGTGTGGTCAAACGCTACCGATGCCTTCTTTAGGTTGGCATTTCAAGTACAACGGACAAGTGTACTTCTATGTAGCAGGTAAGGATAAAAGCATGATACGCTTCTGCATTCCCTTTGTTGCTGGATTTTCATTACAGAATAAGAAACAATTGAAAGAGGCGGTGAACGAAACTAACAGAAATGTTAAATTCATCAAGGCTCTGCTTTCGGAGAAAGATGAGGGCAAAGTCTCTTTGGACTATGACCACAAGATTACAGATAAGGAATCGGCCAAGGACATTGTGCCACATATCATAAAAACTTTGGATTTTGCAGTAAGATACTTGGAGGATAAAGTGAAATGTAGAAACTATGAAGGTGAGACTATTTGAATGTTTCAAGGTTTTATTTGGTCTGAAAAGACCAGAACTCGATAAAAAAGATGATATTTACGAGCAATTTCATCAAACAATAAAAGCTCTGTCCCAAAGGCTTACAGTTATGAAACATATAGAAAAGAACATTTGCGAGGATTTTGCATTGTCTAATGGAGGATGGTTTGCAAGGGCTGTTGCTTTGGAAATCCAAAAAGATTTACATAATACAGGCAAAGGGTATCTTAACTTGCATTTGTTGCATCCTCATTGTATGTGTGATGTATCAGTAACCCTTATTTATGGGGATAAAGGTAGAGTGCTTGCATTTCTTAATGATAATGAAAGCATAAGTAATTTGATAGATAAGGTAAAAATACTTGATGAAAAATTAAGACATTGGGATGAATAGTAGTTTTCTGCTGATTTAGAGGTTGCGCCCGACACGGATAAGGGTTTTTATCATGGGATTATTCGATTTTTTCAAAAATAGAGGTAAAGTTACACAAAATGGGCTCACTCTTGAAGAATGTATTGTAAAGATGTTTGCTTCGTCAGGAATCAAACCCAATCGAGATGAAAATAAGTTTGCAACAGAAGTAGAAGGCAAACATTGTGTATTCAATGTAGCATTAACCAGTATAGACGGAAATAGACTGCTTGTGTATGTTCCTTTCCCTATACCTGTAGATGCTAACGTAGCATTTGCTGCTAACTATGAAGTTAAAAGAATAAGCAAGTGTTCTACAGATGAACTTCCAGGAACAAATATTTATCTGACAGAAAAAGACGAAGGGTACAAAATCGCAGCTGCTACGGTAAAGAATTTTGATGTGTTGTCTGAGAACACCCCAAATGAAATCCAAGAGACAATGATTCACACAGTTGATGTTGTTGACGATAAGAATTTTGCATCTTTAGCTGCTGCCATATTTGGATATAAGTCATACGAGGACGTTAAGATAAATATGCAAGCCAAATCAACAGGTGGAAACAATGTGTCCATTCAATTGAAAGATGGCTATCATGAGCTTTTGGACAAAACGCCAGACCTCAGTAATTCACGATACGGTGGAAGACTTATGGCTTATGCTATACATATAATAAACAAGAATGACGGTAATGAAGTTGCAGAACGAGCTACCGAAGCATTGCAAAATTCATTCGACAGTTTTGTACAGGTTGTTTATGACATTGCAGATGAAGAAGAACGTGATCTGATGAGAAAGCTTCGTTTCCTTGTCAAGGCGAAGAATGAGGACGACACAAATGACGATGATTTTGTGCAGGGTAAGATGGAGGGACTTATCATCTGCAATAGCAATCCATGGGATTTACTGTATGATGATAGAAATGCCTATGATGTGGATATGTCTGAAGAAGAAAAACTGTATAAAAGATTATGTGCTCCTCAATATAAAGACTATCCATATGAACAACGTGACCTTGGGGAGGGAATGACCTTGGTGAATCAAGTGATTGGAGAATATTGGAAACCTCGTTACTTGATGGATAATGAAGCGAATTGTGCATACGAGTTCATGTCAAGTTCTGAGACCTTACAATGTGTCACAGATGACGACATTGATTGGTACAGTATAAAAGATTTGCCACAGGATGCCCTTGACAGAGCGCAAAGACATTCATTCCATTTTCCAGGATATATATCTGAATACAAAGATGGTGTGGCAGAGGTGAGATGGCAACTCAACCCTGATGGAATGTACTATCGAGATGAGGATGGATTCGGCATGACCGATGATGAGGAAATCAATCTTTATGGTGCTATTGACAAAAAAGGTAAGGTTGTCAAGAAGTTTACCTTAGAAAAATAATCGATCATTTGGGTTATTTTGAAAGGATAAGAGAGCGGAAGGCTATGTAGTTTGTATTTCATAGACTTCTGCTTTTTGTTTTTCGGTACAGAAAATCACAAAATAAATATTTTCTGATAGCAAATGGTTACTTCGATACTCTATATCTCATAAACAGACAAATAACAAACTTAGAAGTTGTGCCCGACACGAATTAGGGTATCGAAATATGAGATTCAAAATGTATTCGTGGATTATATTAATGATGATGTTTTTAAGTACAATGACATCCTGCTCTGCAGACAAGAAATCTTTGCCTCCTGATGGGTATTTGTATTGTGGATATTGTCATGGTACAGGATATGACTACTATTACCTTGGTGGACTCATTTCTGAGGAATGTAGTAGTTGTAGTGGAAGTGGGTATGGCATAAATCCAAATTATTCTACAGGGATGCCAACATTTAAAGGAAGTGGACATGTTCATGTTGACGAACATATTCCATGGAATGAATGCGATATATGCGGTAAGCATAAACTGTATTGGTAAGCAATCTATAAAACTAATGCGATGTTGAGTAAGAACCAAACACAAAGTTATAAAAAATGAAGAATTGGTGTATATATATGATAATGATGTTGTTCCTTGCAAGTTGCTCAGAACAACAGGTAATGGAAGAAACAACTTCTTCAACAAAGTTGACAGAACAGACAAGTATGACTGTCAGTCCGCAAGACTCGGTCATGTCCTTGCTCAATCATGCTCGTTGGGGTGATGGTTCGGCATATTTGAAATTAGCAGACTGTTACCGTGACGGATTCGGGGTAAAAAAGGATTTCTTTGGCATGATAATGATGGCAGAAATAGCTGAAAAACGTGGCGGCATTCAAAAGGCAGATGATTACATTAATAATTTGCCTGATGGACATGAATACAAGACGCTACTTCTTTTGATGGATGGATACAAGTCTTATATCCAAGAAAATGCCGATAGTGTGATGCAAGTACTTCGTGAAAAAAGAAGTCCAGAAGCCCAAACATTACTTGGCTTTATCATGATGGATCAAGGAGACACCATCACCGCAAAAAATATTATTGAAGAAGCAGCAAATCAAGGTTGCTCGTTGGCGAAACTGCTATTGACAGTTCCCGACTGGAAAGGAAGCGTGAGAGCTGATGCTACAAAACTTGTCATCATAGCAGACCAGATGCCACTTGCCTACTATCTTCTAGGCAATCTCTATTATGAGCCAGATGAAAGAGGTGAAACCAACAAACAACTTGCTATGGAATATTACATGAAAGCAGAGGAACACGCTGTATTGGGGCGACGTGGTGCATCGAGAGTACTTGACTATTACAAAAATGGAGGAGATTTTCAACTGGCAGAAGATGATGTCAAGCGATTGGAACTGATTGTACAACCCAAAAGTGTTGAGACGGAATGAAGACTATAACGCAAGCATTTAGAACATCATTAGTATTTATGCTAATATTCTATTGCGTAGGAGCCTATGCTCAGAGAAAAGAAGTTTCCTATTTCTGCGATAGTGTTGATGTTTGTCCATTGGCAGACAAAGAACTTATAGACTCATGCTATAATCTATTAGATAGAAATATGATGTTAGAAACAGATGGTATATATGGGCAAATAGCCGTTATTGATGCCACAACATCAGAAGTATTAGCATGGGCATCATTGGAGAAACAGTTAGATGGCGATTGTGGATGGTGTGGTGACATGGTATATGTACCATTCAAAAAGCAAGTCTGTTCCACAGATATTTTTGTACCCTTTATAGCAGCAAAATGTTTAGAGGAGTCAAATACGCCTTTAGGGAAAATGGTCGATACCGGATGCGGAATATTTGAAATTAATGATAGTCTAAAAATACGTGACCATAATTGGCGAAGAGGTGGCTATGGTGAAGTTACATTTGAAAAGGCGTTACTGATGAAGTCACGAATCGGAATGTACAAGGCTTTCATGACCATGCCAAATGGTGCGGATTTATGGGAACAAGCGTATGATACCATCCAAAAGAGTAATGCCATAGAATTGGCAATCTCCTTTAACCAAATGTATCATCAAAGATCATCTTTGGAATATGTCAAGAAAATAGCTACTGGCATTTTCGAGAAGACTGGCATACAACATCGGCTTGCTCCAAGAGGTATTAAACTGGCAGGTATATACAACATTCTACAATGTGATGACAATAAAAGAAGTTCGGACGAATTTACATTCATAGGTTGCTTCCCTGCTGATAATCCGAAATATACCATCAGTATGGTTGTTGTTCGTCCACATAAACTTCCAGCAACTATTGGAATGTTGAGCAAAGAGGTGAACCTACTGACAGAATGGTTGATGAATAGGAATATATAGAGGTTGTGCCCGACACGGATTAGGGATTCGTTATGAAGAAAATTAAGTTTACAGAGCAGATACATGTCCTTGGTACTACGTTTAAGGATATTTACGAGATAGCTGACTATTCGTGTAAGGAAATGCCCAAGGATGGTGTATATGTAGGACAGCTCGTGAGACATCATCTTTGGTTTGATGAATGCGATTATCTCAGCGACAATTATTGGTGGCGTTGCTTTGTATTTGCAAAATCAAAGGATGAGGTTGAAAACAAATTGGAAAAGTTAAGAGAGCCGGAATTTAGAGAAGATTTAGCTCCAATGATATACTGGGACGACGAATACGATGATATGAAAGTAACAGATGATATTACACGATGAAAAAACTATTGTTTATATTCCTTATGCTTGCAGTTCTTACTGGCTGTCATGGCTTGCGTATGGGAGTCGGATTAAAGGGGGAAGTCATTGAAGAAGACACTCTTGTCTTGGATGGTGATACGTTCACTATTCAAGAACGAATTGGTGACAGTCTATTTATTGTTTGGAACTATGAACATTCCGATGAAAAGACACCATGCTACCTTCTGAAGTATGAACGTAATGGCTTCTATTATCCTCAAATTGGGGCTACGAGTATCACTTCTATTGACAATACCGTCAACTATGTGAGCATTGACGACAATGATGTTTATGACATCAAGGATAGAAAGATATTGTTCTCATCTCCATGCTGTGCGTCTGGACTTTATTATCTTGGTCAGTGGAAAAGCTTACACCTTTTCGCAAGTTCCGATACGATTTGCTTCTCTGATGGAAAATGTGTTGGACTCCAAGATGATGTGTTTTGTCGCAAACCTAAGAAAAAAGGTATAGTGACTTTGGTGGCAGGGGCGCAAACAAAAGATGTTTCATTCGGTGATTTATACAACGCAAAGAAAAAGAGTGATGCCCCCGATACGACAACAGAAAGATTGGCAAAGAACTATTATATCAAGCCAAGGAGCAAGTACGAACGGATGGAAGCTGGATTTAGTGTAGATTTGGATATACCGAAAGGTGATGCTGAATCTGACAAGGCTATTCGGGAATGGATGATGGCTGCTATTAGAGACGATGCCTTTTATCAGTTGGAAAACAATCGGGGTATTCCTGTAGGGAAGTGTACATCGTTAAAGAATTTACAGCTTTCTTTGGATGAATATGGTGTATTGTGGGAGAAACTTTGTCGGGCAGAGTATCAAATGGAAGATACTTTGGAACTTAGAATGACGTGCAATATAAGAGTGAGGAAAGTGGCAGACTGTGATGACTATACTACATACTATTATTGGGCAAGCCTATACAATGGAGGACTTCATGATTTGCCTCGTGAGTATTACATCACATATGACAAACGAAGAGGCGGATTGCTGGATGTCAACAATTCCGTGAAACTTACGATGGTACAACAGTTTCGGCATTTAGCATTGGAGAGTTTGAAGAAAGAATACGATTTCTGTTATGAACGTGAAAATTCATGGGAGGATTTTACACATAGCATATTCTCTTTCCATTGTCCAATGATTGATACAAGCGGTATGGATGAGGTCATGCGGTCGTTGCTTGTTCATAATTACTCTTGTGATGAATGGGCTGGATGGAATGGGTACAACGAAAAGCCATTTACAGAGGAGGATTTCCCTTTGACTCATTTTGCTGTGTTGCCAGAAGGCATTGTCCTGACATATCATCCTTATCAGATTGATTGCTTTGCTGCAGGCGAATACCATGCAGTTATATCTTTCAAGGAAGCTAATAAATGTTTGATGTTCGACTATTCCAAGCATGAGGACTTGAAACCAGAGTTGCAAAGATTCATCAAATAATAGTATTTGCGGTTATTGAGTCAAAATGAAATGTCAAAATGAAAACGACTATCAAATGGATATTTCTGTGTTGTTGAAATAATATTGTCTGAAATGCTACGTTACAGATAGATAAGGGGTTATGTTTACCTCTCTATTATCATAAACAATAAAGAATCGTAATATGGAGATAAGATATGCAACAATAAGCAAGACCGGTAGAAGGCATAATAACGAGGATGCTTACAAGGTCATTGATATGCCACAAAACAACCATTTTATGGGAATAGTCTGTGACGGCATGGGCGGTCATTCCTTTGGAGAGACTGCCAGTGAAACGGTATGCAATACTATATCTGACTTTTGGAAGAAGCATATCAGTACGCCAGATTGTGACTCAAAGGTAAAACTCGCTTGCAAGAAAGCAAATTGTGCCATTGACCAAAAGGCATTTGAGCTTCATCATGCAGAGATGGGTACGACTATGGTCATGGTAAGTATTGAAAACGATGTGGCAACCATTGCGCATATTGGTGATAGTCGCTGTTATGTACAAAGACCTGGTGATGGATTACTTTATCAGACAAAAGACCATATCCGGCTTGATTTTGGATGGGAAATTGTTGCCAAGTGCTTCTTCTCTTACCGCCCAGAAGTGGCAGTACCAGACATCCGACAAATCAAACTACAGACTGGTGACAGAGTTTTACTTTGTTCGGATGGACTATACAAAAGCATGGCTCCTGACATTTTGCAAGCAAGGATGATGGATGACAAACCATTGGAAGAGATACTTGACGTTTATGATTTCCTTTGTAAGAAACAAGGAGATGACAATTATACGGCAATATTGATTGAATGTTTCTGAATATAGGGAAAAGAATTATGAAGACTCGTTATACATTGTTTGTATTGGGCGTTGCACTGTTATTGATAGCTTCTTGTAATAGAGAAGATATAAGCATAACCTATTTCAAACAACTGCAAAGTACTTCTGACAAGACCAACAAGGAAGACTCCTTGATGATGCCTTGGGGATTTATAGAATATGACTCCGTTCGATTCTCGGATGGTTCATATGCTGTGCATCGTTTGCAATATGCACCGCAGAACTGTCTGACGGAGTTCTTTGATAACAAGGGACGAACGATTGCCACGATAGCAAGGGCATCGGAATGTTATGCACAAACTCTTGTGTATGATTACGATGATGAAGGACGGTTGTCTCATCTCCTCCAATATAAAAGTGAAATCTTTGAAGGCTTGGATTCAGACAGCGCAAGCTATGGAAGGAACAAAGAAGGGTATCTTGGCTTTCGACAAATGATAGCAGATATGGTTTATGAACATCCTGACACTGCAAAATACCAACAGACGAACATTGAATATGATAAAGATGGCGATGCTGTTAAAGCCTATATGGTATATGGCAGTGATAGCATTGTTGCGCCAAGCGGATATAAGTTGACCATAGCGGTAAAACCTTGCCTGAGTTTTTGGCAAAGCGACTTGCATGGTGGCTTTTATATCTTCCATGTGACAATGGAACCTAAAAGAAAGGATTTGCAAAATTATAAGGTTTGCCGATTTGCAGATTATCTGCCCTCAATGGAATCGGAATATCGGAATGGGCGCATCGTCAAAACAGTATGGCACCATGATCCATGTATAGAGCCAGATGATAAAGACCTTGTCTTCATCCCTGTAAGAGCTGGGGACTTGAATGTGTATTCCGTTACGTGGGAGGATGGCAGCAAGCATCAACGTGTATATAAAGATGGGCTATTGGCATATAAGCAAGAAATCAGCAGGTATGGTACTGCGTTGAAAAAGGAAACGTACTCTTTCCTATCAGACAAAAAGGTCAAAATTACATATGAGACCATTGATTATAAAACCAAAGCATTGAAGACAATATCAACTTCAGTCATGAATGTTCCTAACATGGAAAAGTTTCATGAGGACATAAATGTAATCAGTGGAAATTACAGATGGGAAAATTATTACAACAAATAAAAACTTACGGATATGGACAAGAATAATTTAAAGGATGCCTACGATATAGGTGAGAATATAGCAGTGTTTAGTGGTGAAGGAAGAAGTTACACCATCATCAATAAGGAAACAGGTAAGACAAGGCAACTTGTAAGTGAAGACGGAAGCCTTCTTGTGACAGATAACGAGATTGACTTTGATGCAATATATAAGGGATGTCCTGATTTCAATGGATGTAAATCTGTTCGATATTGGTTCGGCAGATATGATAATTTCAGAAATGGAGTTTGTGCCATCTGCTGGACAGTATATCCCGATGGACGCTACTTTGCTGATGAGGATGGTTTCGGAATGGAAGATAATGACGAAGAGAATGCTTATTGCATTATCAATAAGGACTTGGAAATCATCGTGCCTTTTCAACCAATGGACGATGTAAAGGAAATGTTGAAAAAATACGAGAAGTAAGTATGTTAGTTGTACATCCCAAAGACAGAACGACTTTTGTACTCTCTGCTTTATATGAGGGTAAGGATGCCAATGTGATTAGCAGCAATTGCTCTAACAAGGAAATTGAGCATTTGTTGCATCATGTTTCTACACAAGAACGAATCATGCTACTTGGACATGGCTCAGACAAAGGACTGTTCTATCGAGAGGATGACACTAAGGATGAATTTGACAAAATCATCGTTGGACACCCACACAGTTTCCATTTGCGTAAGCACGGTGGTAATCTGATTGGCATATGGTGTCATGCTGATAAGTTTGCAAGAACAGAAGGTCTGCATGGATTTTTCTCAGGCATGATAATATCTGAGGAATCAGAAGCGGAGGAATATGGAATAACAGTTACAAAACAGGAGATTCTAAAGTCCAATACAATCATGTTTGGACACTTACGCTGGTTGCTTGACGAGGAAATTCCCCTATGCGAAATACCACAGCGTATTAAAAACATGGATGCTGAAAGAACATCCCTATCTGTGTTTAACTATAACAATTTCCATTACATATAATCAAAAAGGTTATGCAAGTAATTAAACTTTACGGTGATCATTTGACATTCAAAGGCAGGGTTTATGGCTCTGTTGGCATAGAATATCGTATAGAGTATGATAAAACTGCTTTTCAAGTTGAATATAACTGCGAATATGTATATTACGAAGAAGATAGGGACATGTTAGATGGTGCAGACGATTCTACTGTAACATACGAACTTACTCCATTAAAGAAAGGACTGTTTGATATTTATGAAGTAGAAGGCTTTCGGTGTCAAGAAACCGCAAGAAAAAAGCATACGATAGTAGTCATATAACACCAACCATAAGACTTCATCAAGAAATTTATAACTGATGGATGTATGTAAAATAAGTTTTAAAAATAGTATTCTTGCCATTTGGAACCAATTGACAAGAAAGGGTGCGTGGCGAAATATATTTGTCACTCACAATGCCTTTGGGATATTCAGCGAGTATAGCCATATATCTCGTCGCAACGGAAAGCCTAAGATTCCTTACCCAAATAAGAAAGTTGCACTTAGGGCAGCAGAAGCAATGGGAAAAAAGCATGGTGTGCATTTTTCTGTTTACAAATGTGCATGGTGTGACGGATGGCATATAGGGAAGAATGCGCAGAATAAGATCAAGTCAGACGCATTGGAGGATAAAGCATTGGTGTCTGAGGATGCAACAAGTGTTTGATGTTTGACTATTAACAGATGGGAGAATTATTACAACAAATAAAAAACATAAGACTATGATAGTTAAGAAAGGACTTCTTTTGTGTTGTATATGCTTTATTTTGTGTTTGTTTAGTTGCAATCATAATAATAATGCTGATATTCAATATGTTACAACAGGCGCTGAGATCGCTAAGCCTGTGCCAACAGTTTGTTTGTACACTTTGGGGAATGTATCAACAAACTTGCGTGAAGCAATGCTTGACTCTTTAAAAGCACATTATCCCAAATGTAAGTATGTGGGCAATATTGCTTTGGACAAAAAAGCATTGACAACAAAAAGAAAAGACCATGTGCGCTATAGGGCTGATTTGCTGAATGAGCAATTGAAAGCATTCAAGTCCGACTCGACTATTGTCATTGGATTGACACAAGCAGATATAGGATTGGACAATTTCCGTAACCGACCTCATAGTGGTATAATGGGACTTGCAAGTGGCATTGGTACTGGTGTAGCGGTATTCTCATCGTACCGTCCTCATGGCTATGGGCAATTGTTCTGTGTGATGCTTCATGAAATAGGTCATACACAAGGATTACGACATTGCCCCGATACGGATTGTATGATGCAAAACGCTAAAGGAGGGAATCCATTTGCAAAGACAAACAGTTTTTGTGCCAAATGCAAAAAGTTCATGAAGAATCGACATTGGAATTTATAACTCATTTGTTATTGCTACAGGTACTTTCAGCCTTATTCCATTGATCAAAAGAAAATTTAAAGGATGATAACAATGATAATATAGACTGAATGTGTCTAAAGTTTTACAACAAATTATAACTTACTAATTGAAACAACCTATGGAAGAGAATTATAAAGCAACCTCACGTAATGGACATGAGTTGAAGGATATGTTTGATCCAGAGACGAATACGTTGGATATACGGTCAAATGGTCTTTACCCTTCAAATGTATTGAGCAATCTGTGCAGCAATGGATTTCGTTTCGAAGGAATGATATGTGGCAGCATGGAGGGGTTCCTGCAATCATTGAAGAGGCAGGACCTTGACAAGCAGCGTCAGATATGCAGCATGAAAGGTGGTAATGCCAGAAAGATGAGTGTAACGTCATGGCAGACAGACCAAATCGTTTGGTGGAAAGGACAAGCCATTGACAGGCAAAGTCAAACATATCAAGACTTGATTCATCGTGCTTACAAGGCAATGTTTGAACAAAATGAACGTTTCCGTGCTGCTCTGATGCAAACAAGGGGGATAGTACTGGCACATTCTACTGGCGAGAACAATCCATATAAGACGATATTGACACCAACGGAACTGTGTGGAATGTTGATGGAGTTGCGTGATAACTATGACAAGCGAGACAAAACTCAAGAACTCATCGAAAAGTCTGTCACCAACGAACAGGGAGATTTGCATTCAGAGAAACCAACGGCAAAGAAGATTGTCTATGTTGATATGGGTGGAGTACTGATGGATTTTCATGCAGGATTGGAACTGATTGGCGATGAACTTCGCAAGGAATATGCAGGAAGATATGATGAAGTGCCGAACATCGTTTCTTATCTACCACCTGTGAAAGGTGCTGTCGAGGCTATGTATGCCTTACAACAAAGTGGTAAATACGATGTTTATATCCTTTCAACCTCTCCTTGGAGTAATCCAACAACATGGTCAGACAAAGTGGAATGGATAAATAGACATATGGACAAGTATTATTGTAAACGTCTAATTCTCTCTCACCACAAGAATTTACTCAGAGGTGACTATATCATTGATGATAGAGGAAAACATGGAACAAGTGGATTCAAGGGAGAATGGCTTCGCTTTGGAAGTCAAGAATTCCCTAATTGGGAGAGTGTACTTGAATATCTCCAGGTCTAAGAAATTATATTGATATCATCAATTAATAGGTAAAGTAAAGAATTACTAATAAAGAAAATTGTCTCCCTCAGCTCAATTTGATATAAAATCGAATGGGCTGAGGGATTTTTATATACTTTGATGATAGGAATGGTTACTTGTTTTACTCTATACACATAAACAAATAAAGTTTATAACACAAAAAATATCAGATAATATGGAAGATATAAAAGACAAGACTGCAATGCAGAAGACTCAAATCTTCAATGTGATAATCCTTGACCGTAGTGGTTCTATGCAGAGAATACGTCAAGCAGCAGTGGATGGGTTCAACGAAACCTTGGTTGGAATCAAGAAAGCGCAAGAGAAATTTGCCGACACACAGGAGCATTTCGTGTCACTGGTTACTTTTTGTAGCTGTGAGACATGTAATGTTTTTGACAAAGTTCCTGTGTGTAAAGCGCATCCGTTGAGCATGAACGACTATGAACCATGTTGTTCAACTCCTTTATACGATGCTATGGGATTCACCCTTACTGCGATGCATAAACAGATCAAAGACATTGAGGATGTTGCGGTTGTTGTTACTATCATTACTGACGGTTATGAGAATGCGTCCAAAGAATATAATGGTAGTAGCATCAAGGCACTTGTGGAAACACTTCGCAAAGAAGGCTGGACATTCACTTACATGGGAGCAAATCAAGATTCAATGGAAGTTGCTATGTCGATGTCTATCCGCAATGCTCGTAATTTTGATTATAGTTCAGAAGGAACACGTGCTTCCATGCGCAAAGACACCACGACCCGTATGAATTTCTTTTCTCGTCTTTCTCAAATGAAGAATGAGGCTGCTTTTTGTGCAGAACCGATGTCAAAGGAAGAACGTCTTGGTTGCTATGGAAGATTGGCAGATGAAGCCTTTGATGAGGAGGAAAATAAGTAGAAGCTTAAAATAAGGGGCATATGAAAAGAGCTATTATTTTATTTTGGAAAGGGCTGACAGGTATTATTTCAGCAACAGCAGAATGGTTCACCGTGATACTTGGAATGAAGGATGAATCTAAGTATGGCAAGTTTATTCGACGTGTTGTTGGAGGCTGTTTTGCGTTCATCATGTTTGTGTTTGCATGTGCTGGAGGTAATGCGCTATACGAGTTTGTTTACAAGAAAGTGAATGCTGCGAAATATTTGGGTGACTCCTACTATGACTCGCAGTACCTATCAAGAAATGCTACTTACTATAGCCGTGCTTATGAAACGGATGGATATGTGGAGACTCGTGATGGCAAGAAGACTGTCAAGGGCATACATTGGATTTCAAAACCATTGGGGGACGACTCACTTGTATGCTATAGTAATGGTAATGCTCGTGGTTACTTCAATATGCTGACGGGTGAAATAGCTATCAAGCCTCAGTACAAGCACGCATGGGTATTCTCTGATGGCTTGGCTTCCGTAGATGACAACGGAATGATAAAATTCATCGACTCCAAAGGAAATGTCGTTATTGACTTGAACATTCCATACATCACTGGTGCAGAAGGGTATGTATTTCACAATGGACATTGCGTAATACATAACAACAAACGTGACAAATTTGGCTTGATAAACAAAAAAGGAAATTGGATGCTGAAAGCTGAATATGATGCTATTTCGCCTAAGGATTCTTTCTTTGTCGTAAGCAAAGGAGGTATGCAGAGTATTCTAACAGAAAATCTTAAACCAATATTGCCTTTTATGAAAGCAGACCTCTGGATCTCTGGTAATAGCATTACTGCAACAATGAAAGACCACACTCTTCGCAAGTACAATTTGCAAGGTGAGTTGATTGACGATTTCTTGATTAGTAATGTTGACAGATTATTGTATGACACCGATGAAATACGATATACTACGGCAAAGAACTATGATGATGAGGGTAATTTAACTGGGGAAACGGCAGAAGCAGAACCAACACCTTATCAAAAGACTGCAAATTGCAAAAAGTATGAAGCAGAACTTGGTTGGTATGGGTTGATGTCACCAAGTGGAAAAGTCATTACTCCTCCAAGATATTGCGATATTACAGCCATTGGCTACGACTTGTATTTATGCAAAACTGATGATATTAGAGGTGAAGTTCTGAATGGTAAAGGTGTAAGAGTTAGGTAAACGACTCTCTCATTTACTCATTGATAAAGCTGACAACGCAAAAGACTTTTCAATAAGATTCAAAAGGATGGTAGGATTGAAACTCTTGCCATCCTTTTTCGATTAAGTTCCACAACCTACACTTTGTCAGTTTATGGCATTATTGTCAATGATTATTATTCAACAGCGGTTCTTTTTCTGATAATATGCTATTTGTACTATGAAAATACATAAAAGTTGTTATAATATATGTAAAGATTCGTCTTTGATGCTTCCTGCCATTATCTTTGCCGATTAAAATGTTAGTGCAAAGCAATAATGAAGTAATAGAAACGTAAAAAGTAAACAACATGGAACGCAAAGAACAGACCGGGCATATCTGCAGATGGATGGCTTTAGGCATCATGACAGCCATCGTCATCGTAGGATGTACCATTGTAATCGGCCTATTTGAATGGCGCGACAGAAAGGAGATAGAGTGTAGAAATACGGAACTGCATCGGTGGTGGAAGAATGTGCATGACTTAAACTTGCACATAACGGAATTGTCACTGCTTGGTGAAATGGTTGCGGATTGGGACTCAACAGATGTAAATGAGTATCATTCGCTTCGATTGGAAGTGGACAGTATGCTTGAAGGCATCGCAGGTATCTGTCCGAAAGAAGATTCTGATACGATCTGCCGTCTTCTTGCAGAAAAGGAACAGCTCCTTCTGGATATAAAGGATGCCATGCAGGATCTGAATGCCACTCAAGAAAAGCTGACCGCAGAAGTTCCAAGAATTGTAGAGCAGAATAAGACTGAAAGCAAAAGACTTTCAGCTATGCCACAGCAGGTAAAGCCAAAGAAGCGAGGTTTCTTCAGCAGATTGTTCGGCAAGAAAGAAAATGGAGTAACAACAGGCAACCGTTTAACCCAAACTGAAAAGATGCTCACCAACCTAAACCAAACGGTTGTTGCTAAACATCACCAGCAAAGCCGTAAGGTAGTGGAGATATTGGATAGTCTTGGAAACAGAAATGAAGGTATCAATAAGCAGTTGCAAAGAGTAATCAGCATAGCTGATGAGAATGTGGATAAAGGCATCAAAGTTCGTGAGCGACAAATCGCAGACTTGGAAGGTAATTATACCTATTATTATATAGGGATGATAGGATTGTTGATATTGGTATTTTTCGTATTATTCCTATTGGTGTGGCGATTCGCATTCAAGACACGTAAGAGCAAGGAAGAAACAAGAAAGGTGATGCTGACTGTAACGCATGAGATGCGCAGTCCTTTGTCTGCCATCAAGGATTATGCTCGCAAGATTAGCGGACTTGAAGATGCTACGGATGAAAGCAAACGATATGCCGACTTGATTGTTGACACATCGAAAGGCTTGACTGCTATGATTGACAGTTTCCTGGTTTACTCCAAATTAGCGAATGGAAAGGCGACCGTCAAGGAACGCCCTTTCCGTATGATGGACATTGCCGAGCAATTAAAGATGGAGTATGAGCCCTTTGCTGCAAAGAAACAACTGGAATTGAGCGTCAGCAATAAGGCAGATGGTGTTGTCAATGGAGATAAGGAAAAGGTGCTTACAATAGGACGCAATCTGCTTTCCAATGCCATCAAATATACGGGAAAGGGTGAGATTGTATTGTCCACAACCTATAAAGATGGTGTGTTCATGCTAAAGGTTAAGGATACGGGAACAGGATTGGATGACAAGCAACAAAAACAAATTTTCAAGGAATTTGCAAGATTGGGAAATGCGGTCACCCAACCGGGATTTGGCTTGGGACTTTCCATTGTCAAGAACCTCGTTTCACTGATGAAAGGAAAAATCGATGTATCCAGTCACCAAGGGCTTGGAAGTATCTTTACCATTAGTCTTCCTATGGCTGCAGCCGAAAAGCAGAATGTGGAACCAATCCATTATAGAACGAAACGACAAGATTCGTTTACTGTCATTGCCATTGATGATAGCCATGTGCAACTGAGTACCATCCGTGAGGCGTTTGCATCAAACGGCATCGTATGTGACACTTGTAATAATGCCACGGATTTATTGGATATGATGCGCAAAAAATCTTATGATCTGCTGATAACGGATTTGAAGATGGCTGAAGTGAATGGTATCGAGATTCTGGAAATGATGCGTATGGTGAACGTGCGTAACTCCAAGACCATTCCTGTTGTCGTTATGACAGCAGCACCAAATGTGAGTGAGCAAGAACTGCTTGATGCAGGATTTGTCGCTTGCCTGTTCAAGCCGATGTCTGACAGGGATTTGATAAACACTGCAAGAAAGTGTGTGAATGGCAAGATAGCAGAAAAACAAATAGACTTCTCTATGTTGCTGACCTACGGCAATGAAAAAGAGACTTTGGAGAATTTCGTAAAGGAAATGACAGATACATTGGGCAGTATCCGTAATGCAGCCCAAGAGGAGAACCGCAAGAAAATGTCCGATGCCATTCACCACGCAAGAAGCTCGTGGATGATGGTACAATCTGACGAGTCTTTGAACCATCTCTTTGACCTGATTGAAGATTCTACATCATCAGACGACGTTATCAACCAAGCGGTTGAGGATGTTTTCGCACATGGTGAGGAAATCATCAAAGCCGCACAAAAGAAAATTGAGGAGGTAACAGCATGAAGAAAGTAATAATCATTGAAGACAGCCCGACATTTTGCAATATGTTGGGCAAGAAGTTGGAGGCGAAGGGATGGAAAACAATCTTATGCTACAATTACAGAGATGGTCTGCAAGCTGTGAGGGAATCCTCTGAATGGGATGTTGTCATTTCGGATATGCGCTTGGGGAATGATAACGGCATCGACCTGTTGGAATGGATGCGTAGTAACGGCTACCAGAATCCATTTATCATCATGACATCTTACGATGAAAGCATGAGTGCCGTGAGGACTATGAAGTTGGGAGCGGAAGACTATATACCGAAGAAATTGTTGCTTGATGTAGTTTATGAACGTTTGGAAGAAATCATAGACAAGCAGAAACGACTCGTAGAGTTGAATAACAAGATTGTTTACCGCAAAAGTGAGAAGTTTCGCCGTATATACAAAATGGCAGAATTGTTTGCTAAAAGCGACATGGCTGTTATGATATTGGGCGACAACGGAACTGGCAAGGAACATATAGCGGAAAAGATACATCTGCAAAGCAAAAGAGCCGACAAACCTTTTGAGGTAGTAGATTGCGGTACGCTTTCTGCGGAACTTGCCGTTTCCGCTCTCTTCGGGCATGAGAAAGGGGCATTCACAAGTGCGGACGCAGCAAGAAAAGGTTACTTTGAATTGGCAGCTGGAGGTACGCTGTTCTTGGACGAGATAGGCAACCTGCCGAAAGACGTACAGGCGATGCTACTGCGTGTGTTGCAATCCAAGAGCTACCGACCATTGGGAGCTATAAAAGACAAAGTGGCTGATGTGCGCATTATTGCCGCCACCAACGAGAATCTGCAAGACGCAGTTCGGGAAGGACGATTCAGAAGCGATCTGTATTATCGACTTCACGAAGCGGTTATTGAGATTCCACGGTTGCGAGATTGCAAGGAAGATATTATGCCATTAGCTAACTTCTTCCTGAAACTATATGATAGGCATACGGACAAAGAAATAAAATGTATCAGTAAGGAAGCGCAAAGGGCACTTGTAAGCCATACATGGCCAGGCAATGTGCGTGAGTTGAAATCATGTATCATGCGAGCTATGCTGTTATGCGAGAATGAGATAATAGATGTCGAGGACTTGCAGTTGTCACAATCGACATTGACAGAAGAGGCTTTGGACTTTGATGAACAAGAACGCAAGATCAATCGAGAGCGTATCTTATGGGCTTTGAAGCAATGCAATGGCATCAAGCGTGATGCGGCAAAAATGTTGGAAATGAGCCATACTACATTCTATGCCCGTATGAAAGAGTATGGTATTCCTACTAATAAGTTGTAACGGAATAAGAACCGTGTAAGGAAGATTGGACGAGTGTCCGGTTTTCCTTACACTATTTCTGCTTGCAATTTCCTTGTGAAAATCTTATTCTCTTGATAAAGTTACTGATTATCAGGAAATATCATCATCCAATTGTTTAGACTGTCTTGGAATGGCATAGGTATTGGACTAATAAATGGTGTGCGCACGAATACATCAAATTAGTACAAACCCATAAAAGAGACAGCAACATGGAATACAACATATTGATAGAGACTGATTTTTTCAACTTGCTGAATGCAGGTTATAAGAACAAAGGTGGTAACACTTTGGAGAACTCATATCGTGAGTTTATCAAGGTTGTGGTTGGTTTATGCAGCACTAACGTGAAGCAAGCGGTCTTTGCACTGTCATACGCAGAGACCGAGCTTGACTTTCATCTGTCAATGCCCCATATAAAGGATTGTTTGGGAACCGTAAGCTTGTATGTGCGCAAAGCTCTTGCATTTGTCCGAAGGATGCAAGAGCATGTGGCAGCAACATATCATCTTCATGTGACCACATCCACTTCAGAAGCCTCCCCACCAGTATCATCAGAATCAAAGCCATTAGTGAAATGGACTGGCAATGCCGTTGACCTTGTAGAAATGGTATATGGCATCTGCGTAATGGGAAGCGTGAACGATGGCGATGTGAAGTTCAAGGACTTGGCGCAAGCCATGTACCAGTTCTTTGGCATCAAAGCCAAGGACTGCTATCGTTTCTATACCGACATCAGAAGACGCAAGAACTATAGCCGTACTTACTTCCTTGACAGAATGCAGGAGAAGTTGAACGACAAAATGCGAAAGGATGATGAATTGGAAAGAATGAGGAGATGAAAATGCAAAGCACCATTGGCTATGAAATGTGTAACCAATGGTGCTTTGTGAATCGTTATAGAATTTTCGTTTCAAAGAAATTCTTTATCTTGTATATACCTATATCATGCTTATAGCGTCCGAACAGAAGTTGTGGATTGACATTGTGTTTGTCTGCTTCTGTCTGAATATATGGTGCTATTTTATAAGGTACAACATCACGAGTCCTTGCCATGAACTTTTTCCAGTCCGCATTTGGTAGGGTCGCATTTAAAGCAAACTCGTCAGCCTCAGACTCCTCGATGTTCTTCTTGTCCTCCATGAGATTAATCATTGCCTTACCATTTTGGGTAAGGTGCTTGAATACATGACCGACCTCATGTAAAGTGGTGAAAGCAAAATTGTCAATGGAAGCTATTCTCTCAGTGATGACAATCGTTGGTGTATCTCCTATCCAAAAGGACATTCCATCAACAGGAACTTGCCCAACCTTATTGACTACAAGAAAACGAATGCCATACTTGTTAAGAACCTCTTGGGTTTTGTTCACCGTATTCTTGTTTTCTTTAAACACATTGTTCAGCTCTCTTGCCAGCATCTCTGTATCTGCCTCCTTGTCAAATGTGCATAAAGTTGAATCATCATTTTTAGAGAGATGATAGCAATAATATTTCCAAGACAGAATGTCCACGGGATTGGTTTTCACCTTTTCTGACTTGCGGTAATAAGAAAGTTCCATTTCTTCTGCCTTCAAACCAAAGAAATCATCCAAGTTATCCACGGAAAAGACCTCGAAGATGCGTTTTACATCCTCGATGATATTTCCTCTAACGATACCGACTTTTCTGAAAAAGGGAATTGATACTTGGTCTTTGAGTACATTCCAAATCTCAAGCATTTTAGTCTGCAACACAACCCTTTCGCTCTGTTTGGCGCAATCCAATTCGTATTGCGTCTGGATGTTCATGAGATATGTCGCAGAAATGCCGAGAGCGTTTTCCAACAACAATGCCATTTCAGGTGTCAGAGAACGTTTACCTTTTATGACATCATTCAGAATGGATTTCTGTATGCCTGTGAGTTCGGACAATTCGCTCTGCTTCATATTCCTAGCAGACAATTCGTCCTTAATCACCTCGCCCACATGAGTTGCCTCAAATGGGACTGCCTGATTGAAACTAAACTTAGTCATAATGATGTGATATTTCAATTAATTCTATTTCGGTAATGATAATACTGCCATCGGCAGGAGAGCTTTGGAAAATCAATCGCCAAACATCATTGCATCTTACGGATTCTTGATCTTTTCTGTCTCCGTGCAATCTTTCGTAGCGCAAGCCATGATCACGCATAATGTCTTCAATTCTTGTTGCAGCTCTCATTTTGTTGACAGCCTTAACATAACCCTTGATTGCGGCTATAGGAAGTCTTTTATACTTCTTGTCAGATGTCTTTCCATTTTCGAACAGTTCCAACAAAGCCTCGTCTTCACTTGTTATGTTCATATATTATTCAGCCATGTTATTTTTATTTGTGTGCAAAATTACAATAAATATTTTGATTATCAAAATTGATAACTAATTATTAGCTATATTATAATCATTTTTAACTATTATTCTTGGCACTCGCGGAAAAAAGCAATAGGACAAACCTATTTATATTCAACTGTGAAAAGCGCATTTATGCCTTCTGTATCAAGTGCTTCAAATTCTCGTCAGCAGCAATGCGCTCCAACTCGTCCTTGACAATCTGCTTGACATCCTCCTTTATCCGATTGTAGTTGTCCTGAATGGCTTGTTTCATGCAGTCGTTGCCATCGGCATCCTTGAAGTCGTTGATGATAGGGATAGGCTGATAATGGCTTTCCTCTCGCTTTACTTTGTCGGTGTCAACGACAATCTCGGCATGGAAGATCTTCTGCTCTATGCGCTCGGTGAAGTTGTCGGAAACGGAGCCAACAAACATACCTTGGGTGAGTCCGCTAATCTTGCTTGGCGGAATGAGACTGTCCATCTGGGTATTGATGGATGTAGAGATATCCTGACGGTTGATGGAAATGGACTGACGCTTTTGGAGTACTTTTCCAAAACGCTCGGATAAAGTCTTGGCGGTCTCGCCAACAACCTGTCCGCTGAAGATATTACCAACGGTATTGATAACCACCTTTGCCTCCTTATCTCCATAATCACGAACTAACTGCGAGAAGTCCTGGAAGCCCAAACAGACGGCAACTTTGTTGCTTCGTGCCGTGGCAATCAGGTTATCCAATCCCTTGAAATATATGGTCGGCAACTCGTCAATGATAACGGATGATTTGAGTTGTCCCTTCTTGTTGATAAGTTTAACGATGCGGCTGTTGTACAAACCGAGTGCGGCACCATAAATGTTCTGACGGTCGGGATTGTTGCCGACACATAGAATCTTCGGTTCTTCGGGATTGTTGATGTCAAGTGTAAACTCGCTTGCGGACATCACCCAGTAGAGTTGTGGTGAGATCATTCGTGACAACGGAATCTTTGCGCTTGCAATCTGACCCGCCAACTGCTCCATCGCCCCACCTTGCCAGGCATCCATGAACGGAGATAAATAATTTTCAAGTTCGGGATAGCTCGTTAGTATCGGAAAGACATCTTCGTATCTGCGGTTGAGCAGTTCGATGGCATGAGGAAAGGTGCAATACTTTCCGTCCTTGTAGATTCTTAGGTACCAGATGATGGCTGCAAAGAGGATAATCGGACTCTCCACGAAGAAGTCGCCTTGCTTCTGAACCCACGTCTTGTTGAGGTTGAGCATGATGGTGTATGCACTCTCGTAAGCATCAGAAATATCACTCATGAAATCCGGGTGAATCGGATTACAACGATGACTTCTGCGAGGGTCATCGAAGTTGATAACGTAGAATTGAGGTTTGACCTTATATCCATTCTGATGGTTCATCATGTGATTGTAGGCAATCGTCGAAAGGTCGGGAAACTTGAAATCATATATATACATTGAGTAAGATTTTTCAATCTGCTGTTTGATGTAGTTGTTCACTACAGCAAAAGACTTGCCACTACCCGGTGTACCTAACACGATGGTGGCACGGAAAGGATTGACCACGTTTATCCAACCTCTCTGCCATTTTTTCTTGTAATAGAAGCGTGTGGGCAGATTGACGGAATACTCGTTCTCCATGAGTTTGGTCTCCTGCATGAAACTCTCATTCTCATTATTGAACACATCCTCCATGAGGTTGTGTTTCAAGAGTCTGCTCATCCAGAGTCCTCCCATCAACAGGCAGATATAACCCGCTGTCATTGTAAAGATGTACAGCGTAGCATTGCCTATTGGCGAGAGCGACAGCAGTAATATCCACCAGTTGAGGAAGAACAGACAGAAGCCAACGGCAAGAACCGTAAAAATCCTGTTCCAACTCATCTTTTCTGCTTTCACGCCCATGGTTCCAAGACATGAGAGAGCCAAGAGTAAGAGCGAGAACAGCTTGGTGTAGAGAATCGAGTGGAACAAACCGCCTGTACGGTTGAAGTTGATCAGGATTCTGTCAACAACTCCGATTGTCACTCCCCATATGTGCATTGCTTCATAGCAATACCAATATACATTCATAATTGCAAGTATAATACTCACAGCACGGAGAAAATCCATGATTTTCCCCAATGCTCTCAAATCGTCTTCTTGTGCCATTGTTTTTCTGTTTTGAAGTTATACAAATTGTTTGAATAAAAAACTCACGCTCAGCAATCCGAAAGTGAACTTTCATTGCATTCGCTTAATCGTTTTTTTGTAAAGGATGGCTTTCTCCATTGTATAAGAAAGCCAACCTTGATGAGACGATTAAAGGTTTCGCCCTTTTCGTTTCTTCTTCTTTCTACGCAACTCTCTGTCAAATGCAGCCTCCTGTGTCTCATTTGAAGAACATCCTCCAGACATAAGTCCAAGACCGCAGCCGTACTCATCGAACAAGCCAGAACCATGATATTCCTGTTCCGGCATTGTGCCATCTTCCTTCGGGATGGTAAGCGGTATCGGTTGCTCATTCTCGTAAGGCAAGGTGAAGTGCTCCTGCAGGGCATTGGCAGAAAGATTCGTTCCAAGCCTTGAACCATTGAACACGCTTTGGGTGCGATGGTCAATGAATGTTGCTCCGTAGATACGGCCGTCAGCTGTATGGCGGAAAACAACATCAATGCCCTTTGCTTTTAGCAACTCAACGAACTTATCCTTATGGTACGTCTGCTTCAAGACAGCTTCCACGCTATGACGGGTCATCTCGGAGAGTTTCTTTTCCTCCTTGAACTTCTTGGCAGAATAAGCGAACCGTTTTTCTATTGCCTCCACACCGACAGATTTGTCAATCTTGGAAGCCTTGAAAGGATTTCCAATCTTATTGCCCTGTCCGTCCGTGGCAGAATAGACAAAACCATGATACTCACGACCGCCAACTTCGCCTCTGACTTCCTCCAAGGATATATTATATAAGGAGAGAAGTGCACGGTACTCGCCCAAGGACTGGAACCTGTAGGTAGCGCAGAGAGATTTTACGGTGTTGGCAACCTGCTTCTTCACATTGCCTTGGCTTGCATCCACCTTACAAAGTGGATTGTCTGCCTGACGTTGCTTGCGATCTGCCTTGTGGAGATTGTACTTCATCTCCAAGTCACGGGTGATAGCCTTGCTCCTGTGGTAATTATATCGACTGTCCAAGCATTTGCCGTTCTCATCCACCCGGATGGTCACGATGTGCATGTGATGACGGTCGATGTCCTCATGCTTGTAAACCATGTATGGCAGGTTGCCATATCCCATGCGTTCCAAGTATTCACGGGCAATATTCTCCATCTCCATATCCGTCAGCACATCATCAGGATGCGGATTCAGGGAGATATGCACGACTGGTTTTTCCGTTCTTATATGCGGAGAAAGGTATCGCTGGAAATCACGCAAGGCATTGGCGATGCTCGTCTTTCCCGAACAATCATCGAAGATCTTGTTCGTTGCCAAGAGTTTTCCTTCTTCCTTGTTAATCTTCTCACCATTGTATGCCAGAGCGCCGTACAATGAACTTCCGAAACTTATCTTTGCGACCATCTTTCCTCAAACTTACGGGTTAGTTCAACTATCTCACGGGTAAGAGAGACCAGTTCCCTGGTGCAGTTCTCCAGCTTATAGAGCAAAGCCATCGCCTTTTTCTCGGAGAAATGACAACGGAGTTCCTTGACAACCTGATTGTAGTTGTTGCCTATCATTCGGTACTGCGAGTGAAAAGAAGAAAGCTTGGTGTAGTATTCCACCAGCGTCTTGTCCTCGCGCAGCACCTTGAACGGCTCGCCGAAGATGCGTGCCTTGGCAAAGACAGCCTTCGCCTTCACATCAGTCTGCTCATACATGACGAGGAATTTCATCCACTCGTCATCGTCGAACCGAAGCATCACATGGTGCGACTTCGGGTTCAGCTTGGGGATTCGTCCCCCTCGTTTTCTTTCTGTGTTCATATAAAATGGATTAAGTGGTACATGCGGCAATAATGGAATTGCACAAACTATCGTCAGATTGGAACATGGGGAGCCCGACTTCGGAGAGGCTACCAACCCGGCAGGGCAAGGTCTTTGGAGAGTAACTCCAAAGGTTTTGAGTAACTCAAAACATACCTTGCTATGTCTTTGAGGACATAAAAATCCGCTTAGGGTGGATTGAAGTTAGCCTTCGTAAGAAGCTGTCCCCATCCCGAATGGAAGCTGTTCGGGAAATCCAGTCCTTTGCGGAGCATCAAGCCTTGTTCTTCTCGGAACGATATGGATGCGTTATCCATCGCTTTGCCTTTCGGGTGCAAAATTACGGCTAAAAATGCGCCCTTGGAACAGATGCACCCCAGACAACCACTGCAACTATCGGCAACATGCTGCCACAGGATTTGAAAACCATTGTTTTTCGGAATTTTCGTTGTTACTTTGCAGCGTGAATGACAGACATACGTGTCTTAAATGATGCAAAACAGACGGCATATTCAGATGCTCCAATGCAGTCATATAAAACGTATTACATGTAATATGATAAAACGTTTAACATGCAAAATGTTTGATATGTAAAATGTAATATAAGTATGCACAAATGTGGCATGACATACAGACTGGCTATAGAACAGTTATGAAGCATGGCATATATAAAAGCCATATAGCAAGCATAAAAACAGTATAACTGATACGAAAGTTGCATAACATATAATATCACTTGCAAGCCTCATGGCTCATAGATTTGCACCATAGCATGTAGGATGTATCACAAATAAAAATGCAATACCGCATTATAACAAACAAGATGTATAACTCATAAAAAGACAAACATGAAGAAAGAACCAACATTCATCGCCTTCTCCACCCAAAAGGGAGGGGCAGGCAAGACAACACTAACCGTGTTGATGGCAAGTTTCCTTTATTATGTCAGAGGTTACGATGTCGTTGTGGTTGACTGCGATTTTCCACAGTTCAGCATCAAGGACATGAGAGAACGTGACATGCAGAGCATCGAGAGTAACGAGTATCTGTTGAGACAAGCCTATGAGCAGTTGAAAAGAACAGGTAAGGCTGTTTATCCAATCGTAGAGAGTCACCCAGGAAAGGCTATGGAGGCAATAAAACCTTTCTTGGAAATGGATACCCCGCCGGACTTCATCTTTTTCGACCTCGCAGGAACCATTGACAACCTCGGTGTTATAAATACCATCGTCACTATGGATTATATATTCTGCCCGATTACGGCAGACAATGTGGTGCTGAAAAGTTCCATTATGTTCGCCAGTCAGTTGAACGATTCGTTCATCAGTATCGGAAAGACCAACATCAAGGAACTGTATATGCTATGGAACATGGTAGATGCACGAGAGAAGACCGATCTGTATGAGAAAGCAAGTCGTGTGATGGACGGAGCTGGACTGTCGGTGATGAACACATACATCCCGGACAGCAAGCGTTTCAGAAAGGAATGTGCCGAAGTCGGCAACAAGGCTGTCTTTCGTTCCACGATTCTTCCTCCCGACAAGCATCTGATTAAAGGTAGTAACATTGAGAAATTGGCAGACGAGATTTTATCAATCATCAAGAAATAAAAAAGTATGGCAAAGAATCTGAAAGTAACCATTGACTCGGAGGAGTTCAGAAACTCATTCCGACCACACATGCCTCCAAACAGGGAATCGACGGAAGAGACACCAAAGGAACAGAAAGAAGTTTCGAAGGAAGAACCTCGTCCACCCCAAAATATTGTCTCGACCAAGAACAGCACTTCATTGATGGAGGAATATCAGGAAAGATATATCCGCAGGTCTGAGAATCCAGCACGCTCTGGCAAGATGACATACATCCGAAAGGAGTATCATGAGACCATCATGCGCCTTGTTTCAGTCATGGAACGAGATGATATGTCCTTGTCGGGATACATAGACCATGTGTTGACAGAACATTTCCAAAAGTATGGGGAGGTCATTAAGGAAGTTTACAAAAAGAATAACAACAGAGATATAATCATGTGGTAAATATGGAAGCGGTATTATTAACAATTGCGCTCCTGTATATGATATGGAGTGTGGCGGTATTGGTGTTCGATGCCGATATTTGGTTGAAAAACAAGTTGAAGGCAGACAAGCCAAAATATGATGCAAAGGAAAGTCCACCTCCACGAGGCGACGATTTCATAGTCAAACATACCTATACGGTTTCTCCAAAAACAGATTCAATGGAGCAAGTGAAACCAAAAGAAGATGGTGAAACAGTAAAGGAAAGTGAAGTAACCTTTGAAGACGATAAACTTCCGAAAAAGTCAGCTCGCATACCAGATGACAAACTGGACGAGGCATTTACTGACACACGCATCGAGGATGTTGGTGTGGAGTTCGACGACTCGGAAGAAGAGCCTACAGTGGAACAGGCAAGTGGCAATAGCTTTGAGGAGATAGACAAGGCTGTCGAAACAGCAACCAAGCCGAATGTCACAAATGAGGAGTGTGTCCATGCAGGCAAGGTATTTTCGGAAATGGAAGGCAATGAGCTTTTCAACATGATAGCAGAGCGTTCCAAGATTATCAAACGCAGAATAGATGCGTTGATGGAATTGCATATGTCGAACATTTCCTCAGACAAGCCCATGTCTGGAAAAGCAACAAAAGTAATCAAGAAGAAAAAACTTGTTGTTCCTGAAGACTTCAAAGATTTCAATATCAGAGATTTTGTATAACAATAAAAAGTGAAAATTATGACAGACAAAAAAAGGAACAATGGTAAGAGACAAATTCCTTCGATGGATGCCAAGGAGTTTTATGAGATTTTCATGAGAAATCATGATGAGTGCAAGAAGAAAATCCATGATTTCGTTACCTCTTACCTAAAAGAGCATAAGATAGTACAGAAATCCAGCTCAAAGAAAGGAAAATAAAGCATCAGACAACATAGGGGAATCTAATATCCTCGAATTTGTATAACAATTTAAAAGTGAAAATAATGAAAAGAGCAAGAAAGAACAGAGAGACAAAGGAACACATCAGTGTTCAGTCCACAGTGAGTGTAACAGTGTCGGCAAGTACCAACAACAGAAACGGGTACATCGGCAAGTTCATGACGGATGCAGGCTTTACTGCAAGACTTGGCAGACAGGTAAGCATCAGCGAGGAAACTCATGAGCGAGTAATGAAGCTTGTCAGTGTCGTAGGCAAAGGACAGGTTTCCATGGCAAGTTTCATCGAGAACATCGTCAACGAACATTTTGCCATCCATGCAGCCGAAATCAAGGCTGCGTTTGAAGAAGGTATAAAGGCATATCGCCTCTAACAATAATAAAAGCACGCCAATGAAAAAGAAAGACTACGGCTAAAATCTCAGCTCGCCACTGAATCCACAAGTCGGCATCATGCCGCATGAGTAAACAAAAGTATCAATCGCCAAACGGGATCATCCAATCCCCAAGGCACAGACAAAAAACGATTTATGAACAAGAAAAACAGAATCATTCTTCTCGCTGCGATGATTTTCGCAGCCGTATCACAGACATTCGCGCAAGGCAACGGACTTGCTGGTATCAACGAGGCAACAAGTATGGTGACCTCCTATTTCGATCCAGGAACGAAACTCATCTACGCCATCGGTGCCGTGGTGGGTCTCATCGGAGGCATCAAGGTGTATGGCAAGTTCTCGTCGGGCGACCCGGACACGAGTAAGACCGCCGCAAGTTGGTTCGGAGCCTGCATCTTCCTCATCGTGAGCGCAACCATCCTCCGCTCATTCTTCCTATAATATAATAAGGTATAAGACTTATGGCTGACTACCCAATCAACAAGGGCATCGGTCATTCGGTTGAGTTCAAGGGACTGAAGGCACAGTACCTCTTCATCTTTGCAGGTGGACTGCTTGCCGTCTTTTTCCTTGTGGTAGTCCTCTATATGGCAGGTGCGGACCAACTGGTCTGCATCGGCTTGGGACTCACGCTCGGATCATTGCTTGTATGGGGACATTCCACCTGAACAACAAGTACGGCGAGCATGGACTGATGAAGTTTCTTGCCTCCAAGAGTCATCCACGCTATATCCTCAACCGAAGGAAAACAAACCGAATGTTCAAACATAAAAAGAAAGAAGAATGAGAAATATCAGAAAATCAAGCACCCTTGAAAGCAAGTTCCCGTTGCTTGCCGTGGAGCAAGGCTGCATCATCTCCAAGGATGGCGACATCACGGTCGCCTACGAGGTGACGCTCCCCGAAATCTTCACGGTTACATCGCAGGAGTATGAGTCGGTACATGCCGCATGGTGCAAGGCTATCAAGGTGCTGCCCGACTACAGCATCGTACACAAGCAGGACTGGTTCGTGAAAGAGAATTATGCGCCGGACTTGCAGAATTGCGAGATGAGTTTCCTTTCAAGGAGCTACGAGCGACACTTCAACGAGCGTCCCTATCTGCATCACCAGTGTTACCTGTTCCTTACCAAGACCACCAAGGAGCGCATGGCACGCCAAAGCAACTTTTCAACCTTGTGCCGTGGGCATATCATCCCCAAGGAAATCAAGAACAAGGAAACGGTCGCAAGATTCCTCGATGCCGTGGAGCAGTTCGCAAGAATCATCAACGACTCCGGCTATATCTCCTTACGCAGACTGACAGATGAGGAAATCACAGGCACGGAACGGACAACGGGACTTGTAGGCAAGTACCTCTCGCTCTCCACGGAGAACGTGCAATGTCTGGAGGATATGGAATTGTCTGCAAGTGGTATGCGTATCGGAAACAAACACCTATGCCTTCATACCTTGTCGCAAACGGAAGATCTTCCTACGGAAGTATCTACGGACAACCGCTTTGAGCGATTGTCAACTGACCGAAGTGACTGCCGACTGTCCTTTGCCGCTCCAATTGGCTTGCTGTTGTCCTGCAACCATATCTATAACCAGTATGTCTTCATCGGCAACAGTGACGAGACCTTGCAAAGGTTCGAGAAAGCCGCACGCAACATGCACTCGCTGTCAAGGTACAGCCGACAGAACGCCATCAACAAGGAATGGATTGACGAGTATCTGAACGAGGCTCACTCACAAGGCTTGCAGTCTGTCCGTGTCCATTTCAATGTCCTGGCATGGGGCGAGGACATGGAAGAGTTGAAGCATCTTCGCAATGATGTGGGCAGTCAGTTGGCAAGCATGGAATGTGTGCCACGCCACAATACGGTGGATTGTCCGACACTTTTCTGGGCAGCGATACCCGGCAACGAGGGTGATTTCCCGTCAGAGGAGAGTTTCCATACCTTCATTGAGCAGTCAGTGTGCCTCTTCACGGAGGAAACCAACTATATGGATTCTCCCTCACCGTTCGGCATCAAGATGGCAGACCGCATCAGTGGCAAGCCGCTGCACATTGACATCTCTGACCTGCCGATGAGAAAAGGCGTGACAACCAACCGCAACAAATTCGTGCTCGGACCATCGGGAAGCGGAAAGTCGTTCTTCATGAATCACCTCGTCAGACAGTATTATGAGCAAGGCACGCATGTGGAATCTTATGTCCAGAACTATTGATTCCCAAATTTTTCAAGAAACTCCTTATATTCATTTTGGAAGCATGAACTTAAAATAACAATGCCTCTGAATATTATCGACAAATGATTATTCATCTTTTTAAGGTCACCATTCATTGCACTACGCAGGGCTTCTTCGTATCTTTGCAATCCTAAATATGACGGATGAGCACTAACAGACAATATGGTGTAGAGGTCATGTATTTCAACTTTCTTATCTGAAAAATATGTATTAGTAGCCTCTGTAATTGTCAATTTATGAATAGAGCTCAATTCTCCAACTAATAATTTTATAGTGTAAGGAGCATTAAAGAACTTACATGGTTCTCTCTTGAAATATTTGATTAATTTGTTGCTTTCTTCATTAAACTCATAATTGGATAAGATTTCTAAGATTTTGCTTTTGATATTATTGTAGTCCTCAATATAATAGTTTGTCTTACTTTTGATTTTATCTGGAATGTTTTCTTGTGTATTTATATAATTCTGTAATCCAGCAATTTTCCAAAGTAAAATCGATAATGTTTTCTCGTCCGTATTGTTAGGCAAAACAAAACCATAATGGAAAAATATCAAAGTTTCTAATAAACTACGATACAATGTATATAAAGAGTTTATATCCACAATCTTACCCATCAAATTTTCTGATGACAAAACGGAGTAGTACAGGTTCTTGCTTGATTCTATTTTCTGCATGAATGAAAGACTTAGCATATCAGCCATGCGAACAAAATCATCACAACTTGCTTTATATGCAGCATTGGTATTTTCCCTCATCTTTAATAGATATGGGCTAATTTCTTTTATAATTTTTAAATTCGAGTTTATATCAATAGAATTATTCATAGTGGATGTTGTACTTAAAATCTATGTTAAGAATAAGGTAGCATAAATGTTATGCGCCCTTATTTCTGTCATTAAAGTTTATACTCCGTTATAGTTATCCCATCTCCATTTCAAGAAATCACGGTTGATTTGGTCTGGGATAAATATTTTTGGTGGAATGGATGCGCCATAAGACCATCTTGCTTTGTCCGACAAGAAAACATCTCCGTCAACAGATATACGCAAGTGTCCTGCATCAAAAAGATAGTGAATGTCCATTCTCATAGGGAAGCCATTTGCTATGGTATCTTCTCCATGATATTTGAATGGTACAATATGTGCAGCCTCCAAAACTTCCGGCATTTCTACATTAGTGATAACGCATCGTCCATAAGCAGCGAGAACTTCTCTTCTGAAGCGAGCTTGGTTAGGTCTGTATTGTCCTTTGACAAGTTTTCGTTCAGTATCAGATACAACTTCGTTTGATACAGTTGTCTGCGTTGATAATATTTCTTGTATTTCCGCATCAATCTCATAGTTGTATAAATAATGTTCATGCATTCTTGTACCAACGCCATCTTGTTTTTTAAGATAACCATAGTATGACAAAAACAACAAGTATTCACGTGCAAAACGCTCATCGTTAGCAGCAGGGATGCAGTCCACCCAATCTTTCAAATCCATGTCTCCATTTCGAAATGCTCTTATGTATTCAACATAACTCTCAACCTTTCGATTTGGAGTACCAGACAGTGGAATGATAATTCTAACCAATTCTTTCACTGTAATGTAAGCGTCACTACTTGTTGGCATACCATTACCTAAAGCACGAACAATAGAAAGAATCAATTTTAGTGGATGAAGTTCTATTCCTGCTTTTTCCCATTCCGCACATTCTTCTTTAGTTTGGATACTTGGGTTAGGTAACTTGAAGTTGATAATGGACTGCGCGGAAAATTCGGTTTGAGAAATCTCATGGTTCGCAACTTTACGTCCAAAGTCTGTCAAAGTAATCAAGCCTCTTGTACTTTTGGATGGAATAAGGTTTAACGCTTTCCAATATTGTCCCGAGTTTCTTATGATATTCCGTTCTCCGACACGTCTTTCCAAATCAACATTTACGCCTGTACCTTGCAAATCGTGTGAAAGTCCTATCAGTTCACTACCGAATTGCTCTGAACTATATTTGTACTTTCCTTCCAATTTTGCCATGCGGAACAGAACGCCCAACAATACAACTGGGTCATTGATACCTTCTGTACATTGTACGCTTGCCCATTTCCATTTGAAATCTGCAAATGGCTTTTTGGGTATTTCGAGTTTCTTATTTTCCATTGTCATCTTCTTTGTAAAGATTAAATTGTTTTGCTATATTATATGCCAGTTGTACAGGCACTGCATTTCCTATTTGGCGATATATGGAAGAGTTTGTACCATCAAAAAAATAATCCAAAGGAAAACTTTGAACGGTGGCAAGTTCCCTACATGTCATTCGTCTTAGCCCATTTGGATGAGGATGAATAACAACACCGCCCTTGTTGTCACCTCTGGCTGTAACCGTCGGGGCTGGTTTGTTAGGGTCTAACAAACGATGTCCGATATAGCCATTGATATTCAATTTGTATTTTGAATATGTGTGGTTGAAAACCTTGTTTGGTTTGTCTGGGTCAGGAATTTCTTTGAGGGCTTCACCGACAGACAGCCACTTCGGCAATCCATCACTTCCGTCTTTAGAGTTAGTTGGTTGAGGATATTCATAAACAAAGTTTATATCCTTTCTAACGCCAACGATAATAACCCTTTCACGTGTCTGTGGCACTCCATAGTTTGCTGCATTTAGAACTTTATACTGAACTTCATAGTTCAGATTTCTAAAGTCACTCATTATCATTTTGAAAGATTCTCCCTTGTTTAAGGACAAAATTCCTTTTACGTTTTCTGCAAGAAAGAATTTCGGATTCTTGTCTTTGATAACTCTTAGGAGTTCTTTGTACAATACATTACGCTCATCTGTTGTATGTCTTTTTGTATTTGCCACTGAGAAACCTTGGCATGGGAAGCCACCTATAACTATGTCGCAATCTGGAATTTCTTCCGATGATATTTCCTTTATGTCTTTCTCTACAATATGATTTCCTATATTCCTCCTATAAGTAGCTACTGCATCGGCGTATAGGTCATTAGCCCATACGATGGTGTGACCAGCTTTTATAAAGCCTAAGTCCAAACCTCCAGCACCACTAAACAACGATACAACTTTCATTATGATATAATTCTTTCTAAACGTTTCAACTCCAAACCTAATAATTTTGCAAAATGGACAGGAACTGCATTTCCTATTTGACGATAACAAGCCCCCATTTTTCCCATAAACACAAAGTTTCGTGGGAATGTCTGCACAACAGCACTTTCTCGTATCGACAATCTGCGCTCTCCATTATAATGAGGTATTGCACAAACGCCACCCTTGCCGTTTCCTCGTGCCAATATTGTAGGCGAAGGCTTGGCGGGGTCTGTTACTCTATGCGCCGTAAAGTTGCGAGCAACAAAACGATAAGCCGACCCATAATTGTTTGGGTCTTTTTCTGTATTTCCTATTGGTGGTAAATCATCAATAGCCTCTTTTATTGATTTCCATCTTGGGAGACCGTCTTTGCCTTCTTTAGAATTGGTCGGATTTGGAAAGCTAAATATCATGTTTGTTCCTAAATCCTTTCTCTGTCCAATAAACAATACTCTTTCCCGGTGCTGTGGAACTCCATAATCAGCCATATTTACTTTATGTACTTCAACAATATAACCAGCATCTTCAAAATCAGTTTTGATTTGGTTCACAACACTACCTTTACCTAAACTCAGTATGCCTTTTACATTTTCGGCAATAAAGAATTTGGGTTGCTTTTCTTTTATAGCGTTATAGAAGAATTTATACAATACATTTCGTTCATCATCTATGTTACGCTTCATGTTTGCCATTGAGAAGCCTTGGCAAGGAAAACCACCAACAACAACATCTGCTGATGGCACTTTTGTAATGTCTATGTTTTGAATGTCTGCTTGTATTATGTGGTCATTGATATTGGCTTTGTATGTTGCCACGGCATCTGCGTCAATGTCATTAGCCCAAATAACATCGTTGCCTGCTTGAATCAATCCCAAGTCCAATCCTCCTGCGCCACTAAATAATGAAATAATAGTCATCTATTTTCCCTATCTGTTATTGTTGAAATACATTTTTATCAAATTCAATGCTGCTTCCATATTCAGAAAGCAGCATTGACATATTATTCTATCAGCCTTCAATCTCTACTTTATCTCCCGATGAAGACCCGCCACCGCTTGGTTTAGAGCCACCACTTGACGGTTTGTTCCCATTATCTGGAGAGGTTACCGATGAACCGCCTGAAGTTGATGGATTTTTTACCTTTTGTCCAATAACCTCACGCTTGTAATGAGCAACTTCAGTGTTTACGTAGTCAATGAAAGCCGTGTAATCCTTTTCACCAAAGACGAGTGCAAGGGCGTTTACCATTTTTACCAAAGCACGGTAAGCGTCATCACTTGCTGTACGAGCAGTTTTTAATGCTCCAACAGTTATACCTATTTTCTCGTTGGTGCGCTGCAAGGTAAGAGTTCTTACACGCTCGTTTGCTTCCTTCAAGTTGGTAACGAATGCAGTTAAACCCAACTTTGCTACCTGTGCAGCGTACTTATCTTCAAGGTCGGAAATGAAGTTGACCAAAAGACCTGTCTCTTTGTCAAGTTGGCCAGCGGTGTTAATCTTATAGTCCTTGATGTGCTGTGCGAGAACCTTTGCAGCCTGTGCCATGTCAGCGATAGGCATAGCAAGGAATGCTTCAACGGCTTTCTTGTAGCCAGCATAGAGTGCATCACGGTCGCTGTCTGCCTTGGTAATATCATCAGTCAAGAGACTTTTCTGTGAAATTTTCAAGGCTTCGTCCTCTGCCGCAACGGCAGCCTTAAAATTACTGACAAGTTCCGATGCCTTGCCTTTGACGACAGTGTCTGCCTCGGCACGTGCAAGAATGTTACTTACAAACGTGAAATGCGCACCGTTATTCATGCGCTGAATGTTGATGTCGTAAATCTCTTTCATGATGTTAAGGATTTAAATTTGACAAATCGTTTTGTGCATCGTCGGATTTCTCCGATTGCAATCGCTAAGATATAAAAATAAACGAGAAAACGGCAACCTTATTGCGAAAAATTGGCAATCTTGCGAGAAAAAGATGGTTTTTGACTATTGAAATCTATTTCGCTACTCGTTTTTGGGGATTTTTGGTACAAGAAGTAACAAGGGATAGTAATCAACAGGGGATTTTATATTTTGTGGACAAAGAAACTTGAATCAAAACCTCCAACAGCTCTTAAAAGTAACCATTGATTGCAATCAACAGTCCCAACGACATATAAAAGTAGGTGTTGATCGCAATCAATGGCTTCAATGAAGCTAAAAGTGGCTGGTGATTGTAATCAATACCTCCAACCGACATCAAAAGTAGAAATATTTTCTAATCAATAGCTTCAACAACATTCAAAAGTAGCTGTTGATTGCAATCAAGCCTATGGACATCAATGAAATCAAACACCTCGCAGGAGAGTTCATCAACAGCAATGAGTTTGTGGCACAAGCCAAGTTCATATCTGAAACGCTTGGTGGCAGTTTCCCGACATCGTTTCCGCATTATCAAAGGATAGCGGAAAAGGCTGTGAAGGCAAAAAGCAATCCCTTTAGTGATATTGTGGAAAAGCCTTTGAGCCATCCTGCTCTCAGGCAGTACTTGCGTGAGCGTGGCATATCGGCTGACGTGGCGAGCCGTTTCTGTTGCCAGGTGGAATACCGATATAATGGCAAACAGTTCTTTGCTGTCGGTTTCAAGAACAACAGCGGTGGCTACGAGATACGCAACCGTTTCTTCAAAGGTTGCGTGTCGCCAAAGGACGTCACTCTCATTGGCAGGAACAGCAACGTCTGCCATCTGTACGAGGGCTTTATGGATTTCCTCTCTGCCGTAATTCTCGGCATAGGTCGTGGTGAGGATCATATTATCCTCAACTCGGTGGCGAATATGCAAAAGGTGCATCATCTTTTGGATGGCTATGCACAAGTGTACTGTCACTTGGACAATGACGAAGCTGGCGAGAATGCCTGTGTCGAACTGCAAAAGCGATATGGCGATAAGGTCATTGACTATTCGCATCTATACACTGGCAACAAGGACTTGAACGAGTACCTGATGAGCCATAAGACAAGAAAGTAACAATCATTCAAACACATCAAGACAATGAAGAAGAACAATAAAATCAAGAAATCAGTGAGCGTGTTGGCATTCCTTTTCGTGTGTGCCGTGTCGGTAATCCTTTCATCGTGCAGCGATGAGCTGGACATTCAGCAGTCGTATCCTTTCAAGGTGGAGACGATGCCTGTGCCAAAGGACATTGTGCGTGGACAGACTGTTGAAATCCGCTGCGAGTTGAAGGCGGAGGGAAAGTTTGACGGCACCATCTATACCATCCGCTATTTTCAGCATGACGGAAAAGGCTCGTTGAGAATGGAGAACGGAACGGTGTTCCAACCAAACGACCGCTATCTGTTGGAGAACGAGAAGTTCCGTCTTTACTATACCTCGGCAAGCACGGAGACACAGACGCTGACAGTGGTGGTAGAGGACAACTTCGGCAAGTCATACGAAATGGAGTTCAGTTTCAACGATACTGATGAGGAGGAAGAGTTTGCGAGAAGTGCCAACAAACTCGGTAGCGTATGAGGTTGATGATATTGTTAGCCTTGCTTCTTGTGTCGGGCAGCTTGTCTGCCCAGACGCAAGGGGCGATAAAGCGAGTTTGTCATGTGTCACGTTTTGAGTTGGCTGTCGCCTGCATCAAGAAGTACGAGGGTCTGCACGGACCGAAGCACCATCCTTATGTCGGATATGGACACAAGCTGTTGCCTGGCGAGCGGTTCTCTCCAAGAATGACGGAACGGCAAGCCGATGCCTTGCTGCGCTCTGACCTCAGAAAGCTCTGCGCCATGTTCCGTGGTTTCGGTCGTGACACGCTGCTCTTGGCTACACTTGCCTACAATGTGGGGTGTGGAAAGGTGATGAAAAGCCGGATGTATGCCAAGATGCGAAGTGGCAACAGAAACATCTATCGTGATTATGTGGACTTCAAAAGGTGGAATGGAAAGATAGTGCCTTCCATTGAACGAAGAAGAAAAATGGAGTATCTGCTCTTGTTTACTCCATAGAATAAGGTTTTATAAAATAGGACAGTCCTTTTGATTGGGGCTGTCCTTTGTTTTTTTGCAAGCATCGCAGATAAGGAAAAGACGGTTTCTTTGCCACTTTCTTTTCCGCTCCTCGGCTCATGAAAGAAAGTGGCGGAACGAATTTTCATCGCTCCGCCGATATGGATTTCATGTTGTTGCAACCATTCGTTGCTCTATAAGTCTTGCATTGCTGTTCACCAAGTTGATGATGTCGGCATGGTGCTCGGTGTCCTTGTTCTGTAGTCCGTGGCATTGCACGACTTTCATCTGTTCGAGTGAAAACTCCACTGTTTCAACTCTTTGCTCGGCTATTCTTGCAGAGAAGATGATGCAGTCGGGATTGAGCGAGTAGTTTGTACCGCTGCCTACGCAATGGTGCATCGCCTTGCCCTCAAGAACGTGCTCCCTGACGCTTTCAAGCATTCTCACCACGATATTGCCGTCTGTGAACATCAAACCGAAGAAACGGCTCTTCATTTCCTTGAACTTGTCCTCGTTCTTCAATGCCTTGCGTATCTCCTCCTCGGTGCGCTCCTTTTCTTTCTTTGCTCTGATTTTCTCGGATATTCTGTCGTGCTCGGCTTCAAGGTTGTCGGGACAAATGTAATGTGGACTTCTGATGTCCTTGCCCATTTCCACCAACATACAGATGTAGTCCGCCCATTTGCCGATGTCTGTAATAAGGTAATGGTTGCGGTTGGCTATCTTGTAGGCATTCCAACAAGTTTCCAAGTGCCGTGGGTGGTCTATGAAGTGGCGGACGTGTCCGTAACGGCATTGTTTCATCATCGTTTCGATGCGGTGGTCTGTCAGCATCGCCTTGAACAATGTAAGCGGTTCGATGCCGTGAAACGCTCCGTCAAAGCCGTTGCGCCATATCTGAGGAATGACTTTCATATCGGGGGAGACCGGAAATGAAGCAATATGCTGATAGGTGGTGTTGTCCTTGCGCAGTTCAATGTCGGAGTCGTAGCAGAACGTGTCCATATAGATACCCATTGTGCGCTTGCGTGCCATAACCTCCATCTTGCCTTTTTCGTTCATCCAATAACGTGCCACCTCCCAACAATAAATGTCTGCCTTTTGTCCCTTGCGGTAGTATGCTTTCATCTGATATGCTCGCATAAGTTGCAGTCCCTTACGCTCAGTGAGTACGCTGAAATAGGTAGAAGACATTGCCTTCTGTCGCTTGGTGCGCTGCACTTCCAACTTTGCCTTACACTTCGGGCAGACACATTTGTCCGCATCCTCGTCCGTAGTCCAAGTGTGTCCGCAGTCCATGCAGGTGGTCTGTCCGTGCTTCAACTGAAAGGCATAGTGGTCAAGACACTCACGGAATGCCCATTGCATTTGCGCTCCCTTGATAGGTCGTAACCCCTTGTTTGAGGTTACGACTTGCTTCTGATATTTCGTTCTTGGTTTCATAACGTGTCGAATAATGATGGTTGATGTATTTCGTTGTCCGTTCTCTGTGAGGTGCGCTTGGCGGTATCTCTGTTACGCATCTTGTTCATCTGCTCTTGCTGATATTGGCGGATGGCTTCCTGTCTTGCTTGTGCCTTCTCCTCCTCTGTGAGTTCGATGTGGTGGTTAACAGACACTTGGCAGTTCAATGGTTTTCCTACCTCGATGTCCTTCTCCTCGTAGTAGTGGATGGCTTGCCCATATATCTCGTCATCGCAAAAGCCGTTGCAACCGCTCTTCTGTACCCAATTAAGGATATAGGTGACGCAATCGTCTATGTTCTTGTCGGGGTTGTCATACTTGGCTGCAAAGAGTTCGTCCTCCATAGCACGCTCCTCCAAATAGGCTTGTATGGTTCTCTTGAAATATTCTGTAGTGTTCATATCTGATGTTGTTAAAGGGGTTGTTACTCGTGATAGATGATGTCGCAGTCCTCAACTTCTGTAGGCAGTCCGAAGAACGGATAATGGCTGAAGTAAGGTTCTGTGCACATGTCCTCGTTGTA
>JAJWOH010000219.1:0-3053 GCA_021635485.1 Segatella copri
AAACGCACACAAGCGCACAAAATGCGCAACACGCTGATAGATAACAACTTAAACGTTTCGGGAAACGGAAATTTATCAAAGTTTTCCAAAACTTTTTTGTTTCTGCTTGATTATCAGCGACTTAATATTTTTTAACGATAAAAAAGTTGTCCAAAAGTAATTACTTTCAGAAATATTTTATATCTTTGCAATGTCAAAAGGAGGTACCTATCTACCTCTTCAAGTCATAATGACTTAATACTAAGTAATTTAAACATCAATCGTAAAAGTAATACTAAAATGATCCAGACAGTAGTAAAGCGTGACGGACGCATCGTTGGATTCAACGAACAGAAAATCATGGCAGCCATTCGCAAGGCCATGTTGCATACCGACAAGGGTGAAGATACCACTCTTATCGAGCAGATAACCGACCACATCTCTTATCGCGGCAAGAGCCAGATGAGCGTTGAGGCCATTCAGGACGCCATCGAGATGGAGCTCATGAAGAGTGCCCGCAAGGATGTTGCCCAGAAGTATATCGCATACCGTAACCAGCGTAACATCGCCCGCAAGGCGAAGACACGCGACGTATTCATGAGCATCGTCAATGCCAAGAACAACGACATCACCCGTGAAAACGCCAACATGAATGCCGACACACCAGCCGGCATGATGATGAAGTTCGCTTCAGAAACAACCAAACCATTCGTCGACGACTACCTCCTCTCAGAGGATGTACGCGACGCCGTCATGCACAACTATATACATATTCACGATAAGGACTATTACCCAACCAAGAGTCTCACCTGCGTGCAGCATCCGCTCGACGTGATTCTGAACCACGGTTTCACAGCCGGTCACGGTTCAAGCCGTCCTGCCAAGCGCATCGAGACCGCAGCCGTGCTGGCTTGTATCTCTCTCGAGACCTGCCAGAACGAGATGCACGGCGGTCAGGCCATCCCAGCCTTCGACTTCTATCTGGCTCCATACGTACGCATGTCGTACCAGGAAGAGGTGAAGAACCTGGAGAAGCTGACAGGCGAAGACCTGAGCGACCTCTATGATGCGCCAATCGACGACTATCTGGAGAAGCCACTCGACGAGCTGCAGGGCCGCGAGCGCCTGGAGCAGCACGCCATCAACAAGACCGTGAACCGCGTGCATCAGGCGATGGAGGCATTCATCCACAACATGAACACCATCCACAGCCGCGGCGGTAACCAGGTAGTATTCTCAAGCATCAACTACGGTACCGATACCAGCGCCGAGGGCCGCTGCATCATGCGCGAAATCCTGCAGAGCACCTATCAGGGCGTAGGCAATGGCGAAACTGCCATCTTCCCTATCCAGATATGGAAGAAGAAGAGAGGCGTAAACTATCTGCCTGAGGACAGAAACTACGACCTCTACAAGCTGGCGTGCAAGGTAACAGCCCGCCGTTTCTTCCCTAACTTCCTGAACCTCGACGCCACCTTCAACCAGAACGAGAAGTGGCGTGCTGATGATCCGGAGCGCTACAAGTGGGAGATTGCAACCATGGGCTGCCGTACCCGCGTGTTCGAAGACCGCTGGGGCGAGAAGACCAGCATCGCCCGCGGTAACCTGAGCTTCTCTACCATCAACATCGTGAAGCTCGCCATCGAGTGCATGGGCATCGAAGACGAAAAGCAGCGCATCGACATGTTCTTTGCCAAGCTCGACAATATCCTCGACATCACAGCCAAGCAGCTCGACGAACGCTTCCAGTTCCAGAAGACGGCGATGGCCAAGCAGTTCCCTCTGCTCATGAAGTATCTCTGGGTAGGCGCAGAAAACCTGAAGCCGGAAGAGACCATCGAGAGCGTCATCAACCACGGAACCCTGGGTATCGGCTTCATCGGACTGGCAGAATGTCTGGTTGCCCTCATCGGCAAGCACCACGGCGAGAGCGAGAAGGCACAGGAGCTGGGACTGAAGATTGTTACCTACATGCGCGACCGTGCCAACGAGTTCAGCGAGCAGTATCATCACAACTACTCTATCCTGGCTACTCCAGCCGAGGGATTGAGCGGTAAGTTCACTAAGAAGGACAGAAAGCAGTTTGGCGTCATCCCTGGCGTTACAGACCGCGACTATTATACCAACTCTAACCACGTGCCTGTATACTATAAGTGTACAGCCCTGAAGAAGGCACAGATCGAGGCTCCATACCACGACCTGACCCGTGGCGGCCACATCTTCTATGTAGAGATTGACGGCGATGCTACCCACAACCCTTCTGTTATCGAGAGCGTGGTAGACATGATGGATAAGTACAACATGGGTTACGGCTCAGTAAACCACAACCGCAACCGCTGTCTCGACTGCGGCTACGAGAATGCTGACGCCCACCTCGAGGTTTGTCCTAAGTGCGGCAGCCACCACATCGACAAGCTGCAGCGCATCACCGGTTATCTGGTAGGTACTACAGACCGCTGGAACAGCGGCAAGCTTGCCGAGCTCCACGACCGAGTAACCCATATCGGAGGGGAAAAGTAAAATGATCAGCGTTTTAAGCATCGTACATGATACGATGGTAGACGGTCCGGGCTTCCGCACATCCATTTATTGTGCGGGATGCCCCAACCATTGTCCGGGCTGCCATAATCCGCAGTCGTGGGACATCAGCCACGGCACGATGACCTCTACCGACGAGCTGATGAAGGAAATCATGAGCGACCCCTTCGCCAACGTCACCTTCTCGGGCGGCGACCCTATGTTTCAGGCAAAGGGCTTTGCCGAGCTGGCGCGCGCCATCAGGGAGCAGAGCAGCAAGAGCATCTGGTGCTTTACGGGCTATCTCTTCGAAAACCTCGTGAAGAATCCCGAGCAGCTGGAACTCCTCCGCCAAATCGATGTATTGGTAGACGGTCCCTTCGTACAGGCATTGCGCGATGAAGACCTCTTCTTCAGGGGCAGCAGCAACCAGCGCATCATCAACGTGCAGAAGTCGCTGAAAGAAGGAAGAGTGATAGAACTCAATCTTACAACAGAAAACCCGAATCCGGTATTGTAAATCTACATACCAGATTCGGGTTTCCCGTTTATTTTTT
>JAJWOH010000220.1:0-3011 GCA_021635485.1 Segatella copri
CAGCGAAGATGACAATCCACGTATCTTGAACACCGACTTGGCTGATTCCAAGATAGACCGCAAGACTAATTATAAGTTGGAAATCAAGGTGACTCCTGTTCACTACACCACTGTGACATGGTTGCTCGATGGCAAGCAGATTGCCGAAGGTAATACCATCGACCAGACTTTGCCAGTGGGCAATCATACTTTGAAGATTGTGGCAACCACCACCAAGGGCAAGAGCACATCCCGCACCTTAAACGTTACCGTAACTCCTGCTGCCGATGACCCAGCCTTGGGTACCAATGCCGTCGAGCTTTGGGTAGCTCCAGGTGCTGAGACTACTATCCATAAGTGCAAGAATCTCGGTACAGTTACTAAAGTAATGGTAGGTGGTAAGGAAGCAGCCTTCGAGGTTCTCGAAGAGGGCACAGCCTTGAAGCTCACAGCTCCTACAGGTTTGGAAAATGGTGACTATGATATCACTTTGGTAGATGGTGAGGGCAACCAGTTCCCTAGCGGTACCATCAAGGTAACCACCGAGGCTCGCCCATCTATGGAGAACACCATCTGGGAAGGTGAGTTTGCCGTGACATGGGGTACACCATTCGATGCTTTGAAGGATACCTTCCTCTCAAAGGTGAAGGCTGGCACCATCCTCCGTGTCTATGTAGATGGAAATGGTCAGGGTACTGCTGCCACTTCCTGGTGGAACAACCTCCTTACTGGTAAGGGCGACCCAGAGCGTGGCGACATCCCGGTGGATGGACCTGCTACATGGAAGTTTGAACTGACCGACCTTTCTATCCAACTCTTGACAGAGCAGAATGGTCTCCTCATCGTGGGTGACGGTTACACCGTAAAGAAAGTAACTATTGAATAATATATATTAAAAAGATTTCCGTTTTTAACATAAAACGTCAAACCTTTGAACTTATGAAGAAATTATTATTATCTATTTCAATGTTGGCATTGGCTTATACAGCCAGTGCCAATGTTCCGGTTATCAAGAGCGACCCTAAGATAGAGGCTCAGGTAGAACAAACCCTGAAGAAACTCACCTTGGAGGAAAAGATAGGTCAGATGATGGAATTGGTGACCGACCTCTTCGGTGCCAACGACAAGAACGGTGTGTTCTATATCGACGAGCACAAAACCGATTCTATCCTTTCCCGCTATAAGATTGGCTCTATCCTCAACGCTCCAAATACCTGTGCTCCTACCGCCAAGCAGTGGGAGAAGTATATCTCACAGATTCAGAAGATTTCGATGAAGCGCATCGGCATCCCTTGTGTCTTCGGTCTCGATCAGAACCACGGTTCTACTTATACGCAGGACGGAACCCTCTTTCCACAGAACATCAATGTGGCTGCCACCTTCAATCGTGAGATAGCTCGCCGTTCGGCTGAGGCTACCGCTTATGAGACTCGTGCTGTGAGCGTGCCTTGGACTTACAGTCCTACCGTTGACCTCGGTCGTGATGCCCGTTGGCCTCGCATCTGGGAGAACTTTGGCGAAGATTGCTACCTCAGTTCTGAGATGGGCAAGGCGATGGTCTATGGTTTCCAGGGCGAGGACCCAAACAACATCGACCAGTATCACATTGCCACTTCCATGAAGCACTTCATGGGCTATGGTGTGCCTTGGACCGGTAAAGACCGTACGCCAGCCTATATCTCTCCTGCCGACTTGCGAGAGAAGCACTTCGCTCCTTTCCTGGCGGGTCTGCAGGCTGGAGCCTTGACCGTGATGGTGAATTCCGCTTCCGTCAACGGTATGCCGATGCACGCCAACAAGGACATCCTGACAGGATGGCTGAAGGAAGAGACTGGATGGGATGGTGTGCTCATCACCGACTGGGCAGACATCAACAATCTCTATACTCGTGAGATGGTGGCAAAGGACAAGAAGGATGCGCTCCGCATTGCCATCAATGCTGGTATCGACATGATTATGGAACCTTATTCTTGCGATGCTTGTGACTACCTCGTAGAATTGGTGAAGGAGGGCAAGATTCCGATGAGTCGCATCGATGATGCCTGCCGTCGTGTGCTTCGCATGAAGTACCGTCTCGACCTCTTCAAGAACCCAACCCAGAAACTGAAGAATTATCCTAAGTTTGGTGGCGAGGAGTTTGCCAAGCTCGCCTTGGAGGGAGCTACCGAGAGTATGGTGCTCCTGAAGAACGAGGGTAATATCCTTCCTTTGCAGCATGGCAAGAAAATTCTCCTCACGGGTCCTAATGCCAATCAGATGCGCTGCCTGGACGGTGGATGGAGCTATACCTGGCAGGGTCATCGTGCCGATGAGTTTGCAGGTAAGTACAATACCATCTATGAGGCATTCTGCAATGAGTATGGCAAGGAGAATGTCATCTTGAACCAGGGTGTTACCTATAATGAAAAAGGTAAGTATTGGGAGGAGAACGAACCTCAGATTCTGGGGGCGGTGGCTGCAGCGAAGGATGCTGACGTCATTGTGGCTTGCATTGGCGAGAACTCCTATACCGAGACTCCGGGCAATCTGACCGACCTCTGGCTTTCAGAAAACCAGCGCAATCTGGTCAAGGCTTTGGCTCAGACAGGCAAGCCTGTCATCTTGGTGCTGAATGAAGGTCGTCCTCGTCTCATCGCTGACATCGAACCATTGGCACAGGGCATCATCAACATCCTTATCCCTGGCAACATGGGCGGCGATGCTTTGGCAAACCTGGTATCGGGCAAGTCAAACTTCAGTGGCAAGATGCCTTACACCTATCCTAAGGAAATCAATTCGCTCGCCAACTACGACTTCAAGAAGAGTGAGGAGGTGGGTACGATGGAAGGTGCTTACGACTACAATGCGAAGATTACCCAGCAGTGGGGCTTCGGATATGGTTTGAGCTACACCTCTTATAAATATAGCAACCTGAAGGTTTCTCAGTCTGATTTCCGCCACGGCGACATCATCAAGGTGAGCGTGGATGTGAAGAACACGGGCAAGGTGGCAGGCAAGGAGAGTGTCCTCCTGTTCAGTAGCGATCTCATCGC
>JAJWOH010000074.1:0-8975 GCA_021635485.1 Segatella copri
AAAAGGGTATGTAGAAAGTTTAGATAATAGTTGGCGCATAACAGTTGACTAACGCATGCACAACAGGTGTTGTGCATGCGCATATCAGCTGTTATGCAAGCGCACAACAGCTGTTGTGCGACCGGAGATACTAACTATCTCAAATACTTATGTTGTATTTTCTAACAACATATATTATCTTTTCAGACAACATATCATTAATATAAAAGGAGGGTGAATCATAAGTAAATGATTCACCCTCTTTCTGGTTTTATAAGAACAAGTCTTTCTTTGGCATGTTTGCCATATATTTCTTTCTCAGTTTCTCGAAGAAAGCCATTGTATCGTTAGAGAAGCCGTGGCCCTTCCAGGTGGATGTGTTCGTGATGAGAATCCAGCATTGGTTATCCGGATATTTCAGGACGATGGCTGATGTGCCTGCCAGCGAACCGGTACGAATCCATGGTTTGTCGCTCTTTGGTGTATAGTTCCAGCCGATAGAGTATTGGTGGTCGGCCTGTTCCCGCGTCATAAACTCGATGCTCTTCTTGCTGAGGATATCCTTGACATGTGGCAAATTGTCGATGCTGGCAATAAAGCGGCTCAACTCTGCAGCCGAACCACACCAGGCACCTGCACCTGAAAGGCGAGGGAGGTCGGTATCGCCATAGCATTTCTCTACCAGTCGTCCACTGTTGTTGTATTCATACACAGGGATGCTGCCCTGGTGCATGTAGTACTTCGTCTCGTTGGGGCGGCGGTCCTTTAAGTAAGTGCCCGCAATATGCATGTCGTAGCAGCCGGCTGGGTGGAGCACATACTTCTGCATGAAGTTTTCATATTTCATTCCGCTCTTCTTCTCGATAATCATGGAGAGAATCATGTAGCCCAGATTACTGTAGCATTTGCCTTCGCCAGGAGTATAACCCAAGTGGCGCTTCAAGAGAATCTTGAGCAGGGTAGGGTGATCAGGTGGCGTTTTGAGATGGTTCTGCATCATGATGTAGCGGGTGGAAGATACAGGGTCACCGGCATAATTGTTGAAACCAGCCTGATGGCGCAGCAACTGTTCTACGGTGATGTCGTAATATCGCTTGTCCTTGATACTGTTGTTGTAAACGGTATCGCGCAGGATTCCCTTTTCGCCAAACACCTTCTCGTTCAGTTTGAGTTTCTTCATCTCCTGCAACTTCATGATACCTACGGCTGTAATCAGTTTCGATACCGAGGCGAAGCGCATCAGCATGTTAGGCTCCATTCTGATGCCTCGTTCCTTATCCGCCATTCCGAATCCGCGGGCATAGAGTAGTGAGTCGTTGCGGGTGATGACGAGTTGGGCTCCATTGATTTCCCATCTCTTGAGATACCTTTCTATTACCGAGTCCATCTCATGATATTCCTTCCCCTCTGTCAGGGCATTTGAGATGGAATCGTTGATATGAACCTTAGGGAGCGAATCTGCCGCCTTGTTCTTGTCTGATGCTGATGTACAGCGAGATACACAGCTGTGTGTAGTCCATCCTACGATTGCTGTAAAGGTAAGCAATATGATTGCTATGCGTTTTTTTCTTAGTCGTCGTGCCATTTTATTTAATTTTTCTATGTGCAAAGATAATGCAATCTTCTCAAATAACAAAACATTGAAAATATATTTAAATTTATTTTGTATTGTCTATGAATTATCGTACCTTTGTACCCAGTTATAAAGAAAAACAATGAAGAAGGTATTAAAAAAGGTATTAAGATCCATATTCTATATAGTAGTCATGTCGGTTCTGGCATTCCTGCCCGACTTCTGGCTTTGGCATATCGGGGTGAGTGAGTGGCCTTTGCTGCTAGCCATCTTATGGTGGGTTCCCTCGTTGTTACTTGTTCTTGCCGAAGTGGGGTTGCAGATGGGGTTCTTCCATAAGTTGTCAGTCCGTGTACTCTTTACTACCATACTTTTCTCGGCATTCCCTAAGGTTGTCTTCATCCTGTTCGATGCATTTCTTCCTTGGTTCTTTGCTCTGATTCCTGCTTTGGGTGTAATGGGGTGGTTTGCCTTCGGCTTTATAGAGGGTTGGAAGCGGTTAGAACTGAAACATATTACCTTTACCTCGCCCGATTTGCCACCTTATTTTGATGGTTACCGTCTGGTACAGATTACCGACTTTCATCTCGGTTCGTTTCCTCCCGGCAATGATTTCGTGCAGAAGGTGGTGGATGCGACCAACAATGAAGAACCCGATATGATTCTCTTTACGGGCGATCTGGTCAATAACCAAGCCAGCGAAGTGGAGCCTTATCTGGATACGCTGGGGCAGCTTCATGCGTCAGATGGCATCTATTCTATCTGGGGAAATCATGATTATTGTGAATATGGCAACAATCATTCTATTGGCGCTTTGAAGAGAAACCGCCGTATGCTCTATGGTTATCAGGAAAGTCTGGGGTGGCATCAGCTGATGAACGAACATCATGTGGTGAGTCATGGTATGGCATCTATCGCTGTAATAGGCGTAGAGAATCCCGGTCAGCCTCCTTTCACCAATCGCAGTAATCTGAAGAAAGCGATGAAGGGGTTGAATCCTGATATGTTTAAAATCCTCTTGAGTCATGATCCTCACCATTGGCGCAGAGAAGTAGTTGGTAAGAAGATACAGCTTACTCTGGCGGGACATACGCATGCCGGACAATTGAAAATAGGTAAATGGACGCCTGCCCGCATGGCTTTCAAAGAGTGGGGCGGAGCTTACCGCATTGGTGAGCAGATGCTCTATGTATCATCGGGTATTGGTGGTTCTTTCCCTTTCCGCCTAGGCGCATGGCCTGAACTGACAGTTATCACGCTGAAACGTGATTTATAGTTCTTAAAGATAACAAAACTGGTGTTTAAGTGTTAAAATACAGTTAAATGTTAGCTGTTTGAACCATTGTGATGAAAAAAACGTGTTAAAAATTTGGTGGTTCGAATAAATGTTGTACCTTTGCACTAGTTTTCGCATATATTTGGGCAAATGGGGGGTGTCGTGAGATTGTACTCCATTTGTTTTTTTGAAGCAAGGCGAAAATACTTCACATCAGAAGTAGCAGTTCACATTTTAATTTTACATTTAACATTGAAAACAATGAAGATTCCAGTAGAAGAACAATATAAATACGTAAAACTTACTCTCCCGGATGGAAGCAAGGCTGAAGGTCAGGCTGTCTTGTTGCATGCCTGTTGTGCACCTTGTTCGGCGGCTATCGTAGAATGTATGCTTCGTAATGGTATGAAGCCTACTGTATATTTCAGTAACAGTAATATCTATCCTCAGCAGGAGTATGATGTACGCAAACATGAACTGAAACGATTCCTGGAAGCCCAGAATGTACCTTATGTAGAGGATGAGTATGACCATCAGGAGTGGCTTTCTGTTATCAAGGGCTTAGAAGATGAGCCCGAGCGTGGCAGCCGTTGTTCTGTCTGCTTTCAGTTCCGCCTCTCTCATGCAGCCAAGTATGCGCAGGAGCATGGATTTCACCTTCTCACTACCACGTTGGCATCTTCGCGCTGGAAGAATATCAGGCAGATAGATACTGCCGGTCATCTTGCCGTTGAGGCTTATCCTGATGTAGAATGGTGGGATATGAATTGGCGGAAGGGCGGTTTGCAGAATCGCCGAGGTGAACTCTTGAGAATCAATGAATTCTATAATCAGTTATATTGTGGTTGCGAATTCAGTATGAGATAAATGAAAAAGCCCAGGACATCACGCCCTGGGCTTTTTCATTTATGAATCTGTGAAATCTGTAGTGCTTAAGAAAGACCAGTAATCTCACCGTTTACTACATCGATGCGCTCTGCCTGTGGGCTCTTTGGTAAGCCCGGCATACGCATGATAGGACCAGCGATGACTACAATCATCTCGGCACCCATATTTACGGTGATGTCGCGAACGTGGAGTTCGAAACCTTCTGTAGGACCATATGCCTTGGCATCGGTAGAGAAACTGTACTGAGTCTTGGCAATACAGATAGGGAACTTTTCAGCACCCAGCTTCTTGATCTCTTCAATCATCGCTTTGGCAGAATCGCTCAATGTCACGCTGCCTGCTCCGTAAAGATTGAATGCAACCTTTTCTATCTTCTCCTCAACGCTATCGTTATCATCGTAAGCAAAATAGAGAGGGGCTGATGGACGCTCATCAATGGTCTTCACTACGAGGTTGGCAAGTTCAATGGCACCGTTTCCGCCTTCGGCAAAGGCGCTGTTTACGGCGAAACCGCAACCCATCTCCTCGCAATGCTTGCGCAATACTTCAATTTCTTCATCTGTATCGGTTGCAAACTTGTTGAATGCAATCACTACAGTCTGACCAAAGCTCTGCAGGTTCTTTACGTGCTTGTCGAGGTTCCAGTAACCGGCTTCCATTCCTGCGATGTTTGGCTTCTTGATATCTTCCAGAGCTACACCACCATGCATCTTCAATGCCTGGAGGGTAACAACGAGAACGGTGAGGTCTGGTTGCAAACCTGTCTTGCGGCATTTGATGTCATAGAACTTCTCTGCACCGAGATCTGCACCGAATCCTGCCTCTGTAATAGCATAGTCGCCATACTCAAGAGCAGCAGCAGTAGCCATGACGGAATTGCAGCCATGAGCAATGTTGGCAAAAGGACCGCAATGAACAAATGCTGGTGTACCCTCTGTTGTCTGAACCAGATTTGGCTTCAAAGCATCGAGAAGGAGAGCTACGATACTGCCACCTACACCCATATCCTTTACGGTAAATGGCTTGTCGTCCTCGGTGATGCCCAGGAGGATATTATCGATACGGCGACGAAGATCATCGATGCTTGTTGCGAAACACATGATAGCCATAATCTCAGAAGCTGGCGTAATATCGAAACCAGACTCTGTCTCGATGCCGTTCTTATCGCCGATACCGGTGATGATGCGGCGGAGACCACGGTCGTTTACGTCCATCACGCGGCGCCAGAGAATCTTCTTGAGTTTGAAACCCTCTGCTTCGTGCTGGAAACGGTAATTGTCCAGAAGGGCAGAAATCATGTTGTTGGCCTCTGTGATGGCATGGAAATCGCCAGTGAAATGGAGATTAATCTTATCCATAGGCAAAACCTGGGCGTAACCGCCACCTGCAGCACCACCCTTCATGCCGAAGCATGGACCGAGAGATGGTTCGCGAAGAGCTACTACAGCCTTCTTGCCGATCTTCTGCATACCCAGGGCGAGACCTACAGATACGGTGGTCTTACCATTACCAGCCTTTGTAGGGCTGATAGCTGTCACAAGGATGAGATGATGATTCTTAAACTTGTTGGTGTCAATCTTGTCCGTAGTAATCTTAGCGATGTAACGGCCGTAGTTTTCCACTTGGTCTTCATGGATTCCAAGTTCTGCTGCCACTTCATTGATAGGGCGCATTTTTACTGATTTAGCTATTTCAATATCTGTCAACATAAAAAGTAATGTTTTGTATTTTGAGTGCAAAGGTACGGAAAAGAATTCATATAAATGCATAGGAATGTATAAAAAAACAAAATAAAAAAAAGAGGAAGACTTTCCCCATTTCCAAATGACGAAGTTTAAAAAAGGTAAATTGTAGGATTTTGTCGTGTGAATGTAGTACCTTTGCAAGCGAATTTATATTTTATAGTACGTATGAACAAGTCTTTAGCATTAGCTCATTTTCAGACGAGCTTTCAGTTTATCACGCATCAGAACGAGCGCTTCTCTTATCTCGAAGGAGCCTATCTGGCACTTATCGGAGGATGTGATTGGGTTCAGCTTCGCATGAAAGGTGCTACCGATGAAGAGGTAGAGCCTATAGCCCGTAAGTTGAAGTTGGCTTGCGAGGGTGCCGGTGCAACCTTTATTCTCGACGACCGTGTAGAACTGGTGAAGAAATTACAGATAGATGGTGTACATCTTGGAAAGAATGATATGCCGGTTGATGAGGCACGTAAGCTCCTGGGTGATGAATTCATTATCGGAGGAACAGCCAATACATTTGATGATATTCGCCGTTTGCATGAACAGGGGGCAGACTATATCGGTTGTGGTCCGTTCCGCTATACTACTACCAAGGAGAAACTCTCTCCGGTGTTGGGTATAGAAGGTTATCGCCAGATTATTGAGCAGATGAGGGAGAATAAAATCTCTCTGCCTATGGTAGCCATCGGAGGTTTGACCCCAGACGATATAGATCCGCTTGCAGAATTGGGCATCGGTGTGGCAATGAGCGGTACCATCCTGAATGCGGAGAACCCTGTTACCATGACTCGTCAGATTCATGACAAGTGTTTCGGATTATTCATAGAAAATCTCAATCATTATTTTGAGAATCAGTAGAATGATACTCATAAATGATGATTTTTCATAGAAAAGAGAAGAAAGTTCAGGTTTTCTTCTCTTTTCTCATTTTATTGTTGTAATTTTGCATCCGCATTGCAAAACTGTTGCAAGCCAATTACAAATAATGAATTTAAAAGACATGAAATTAATAGTGGGAATTAACTTAGGAAATATAGGAAAAACAGATGCTGTCGGAAAGAACGAGAACATCATGATATACGCACCTTCAAATAAAGGTGCTTAAAAACCCGGGCACAAACGTGTTCGGGCTTTTTTATTTTACTATATATAATAGGTGTAAAACCAACTCAAAATAGATAGTGTGTGCAAAATATATAATTATTAACTTTATAAAAAAAAGGTATTAAAATGATGAAAACAGAATGGAGAGGTTTCAAAGGAAACATGTGGCAGAGTGAAGTGAATCTTCGTGATTTCATTCAGAATAACTACACTTGTTATGACGGCGATGAGTCGTTCCTTGCAGAACCAACTCAGGCAACTAACACCCTTTGGGGTATGTTGAAGGAACTCCAGAAGGAGGAGCGCGCCAAGGGTGGTGTGCTTGATATGGAAACAGAAATCGTTTCAGGATTGACAGCTTACGGTGCTGCCTATATTGGTGAGGGTACCAAGGATTTGGAGAAAGTGGTAGGTCTTCAGACTGATAAACCTCTGAAGCGTGCCTTCATGCCATACGGTGGTATCAAGATGGCGGAGCAGGCTTGTACTACATACGGCTATCAGCCATCTGAGAAGCTCCACGAAATCTTCCACAAGTATTGCAAAACTCATAATGATGGCGTATTCGATGCTTATACTCCAGAGATGAAGCTCGTTCGCCATAACCACATTCTTACCGGTCTTCCTGATACTTACGGTCGTGGCCGTATCGTAGGTGACTATCGTCGTGTGGCGCTCTATGGTATCGACTTCCTCATCGAGGAGAAGAAGAACGACCTCGCTAACATGGGCGACCGTGAGATGATTGACGAAGTAATCCGTCTTCGTGAAGAGGTTGCTATGCAGATCAAGGCGCTCAAGGGCTTGAAGGAGATGGCTCAGTTGTATGGCTACGATATCAGCCAGCCAGCTAAGAACGCTCGTGAGGCTGTTCAGTGGTTGTACTTCGGTTACCTCGGAGCTGTGAAGACTCAGAATGGTGCTGCGATGTCTGTAGGTCGTATCTCTACCTTCCTCGATATCTATATCCAGCGCGACTTGAACGAAGGTACTCTTACCGAGGATGAGGCTCAGGAGCTCATCGACCACTTGGTTATGAAGTTCCGTATGGTTAAGTTCGCCCGTATCCCTTCTTACAACGAGCTCTTCACCGGCGACCCAGTTTGGGCTACTCTCGAAGTAGGTGGTATGGGTCAGGATGGCCGCTCAATGGTTACCAAGAACGATTACCGTTTCCTCCACACATTGGAGAACATGGGTCCTTCACCAGAGCCAAACTTGACTGTACTCTATAGCTCTCGCTTGCCAAAGGCATTCAAGCACTACGCTTCTCTGATCTCTGTAAAGACAAGCTCTATCCAGTATGAGAACGATGACGTAATGCGTCCAGTTTGGGGTGACGACTATAGCATCTGCTGCTGTGTATCTGCTACACAGACAGGTAAGGAGATGCAGTTCTTCGGTGCACGTGCCAACTTGGCTAAGTGCTTGACCTACGCTGTATCTGGCGGTGTTGATTCAAAGACACGCGAGCAGTGCGGTCCTAAGTATCGCGCCGTTGAGGGTGATGTATTGACATACGAGGAGTTCATGCCACGTTTCATGGATATGATGGACTGGTTGGCTGGCGTTTATGTGAAGACATTGAACCTCATCCACTACATGCACGATAAGTACTTCTACGAGGCAGCAGAGTTGGCGCTCATCGATACAGATGTTCGTCGTACTTTCGCTACAGGTATCGCTGGTTTCAGCCACGTGGTTGACTCTATCTCAGCTATCAAGTATGCCAAGGTAAACATCGTCCGTGATGAGACCGGTTTCCCTCTCAGCTTCAAGACCGAGGGTGACTTCCCACGTTACGGTAACGATGATGAGCGTGCTGATGAGATTGCAGTATGGTTGCTCAAGACCTTCATGAACATGATCAAGAAGCATCATACATACCGCAATTCAGAGCCTACTACATCTATCCTGACTATCACATCAAATGTAGTATACGGTAAGTACACCAGCAACATGCCTGATGGTCGTCCAGCCGGTGCTCCTTTGGCTCCAGGTGCTAACCCATCTTACGGTGCAGAGAAGAACGGTCTTTTGGCTTCATTGAACTCAGTAGCTAAGTTGCCATACGAGTATGCTCTCGATGGTATCTCTAATACTCAGACCATCAGTCCTGGTGCTCTCGGACATAACGATGAGGAGCGTGCCCAGACATTGGTAGGTGTATTGGATGGTTACTTCAACCAGGGTTCTCACCACCTGAACGTGAACGTATTCGGTATTGACAAGCTCAAGGATGCGATGGAGCACCCAGAGAAGGAAGAGTACCAGAACTTCACCATCCGTGTAAGTGGTTACGCAGTTAAGTTCATCGACTTGACACGTGAGCAGCAGCTCGACGTAATCGCTCGTCAGGCTCACGAGAGACTCTAATCAATTAGAAGAATAAATATTGCCCGCTAGATTTTCT
>JAJWOH010000074.1:9075-17176 GCA_021635485.1 Segatella copri
ATAGAGAGCTTTGGTTCTGTAGATGGACCAGGCATCAGATTTTTGATTTTCCTGCAAGGTTGTCCGATGCGCTGCCAGTTCTGCCACAATCCGGATTCATGGAAGACGGGGGTAGGAGAGGAATGGAGTGCTGATGACCTGCTGGATAAGGCAGAGAGATTCAAGAGTTATTGGGGAGATAAGGGCGGTATTACCGTGAGCGGTGGTGAAGCTCTGATGCAGATAGACTTTCTCATCGAACTTTTCGAGAAAGCCCATCAGCGTGGCATCAATACCTGTCTTGACACTTCGGCTCAACCATTTAGGAAAGAAGGAAAATTCTTCGAGAAATTTGAGCGTCTGATGGCCGTTACTGATACTGTTCTTCTTGATATCAAACATATCAACGATGAAGAGCATCATAAACTCACCCGCCATTCTAATGTAAACATACTGGATTGTGCACGATATTTAAGCGAGATACACAAACCGGTATGGATTCGTCACGTCCTGATTCCAGGTATTACCGATAAGGATGAATACCTCTATCAGTTGCGTGATTTCCTCTCAACACTCTCTAATATTGAGCGTATAGATGTCTTACCCTATCATACGATGGGTATCTACAAGTATGAGAAACTAGGTATTGCCTACCCGCTGGAAGGCATAGATCCTCCTACTAGTGATCGCATTGCTCATGCAGAAGCAATCTTGCAAGAGGCACTTTAGCTTCTTGCAAGACTGCTTAGATGAGCATCTAACGAGCTGGTGAGACGGGCTTTGATGATAGGCTTTGTGATGTAGTCGTTTACTCCAAGCTCGTAGCATTCATCCACATTATCCTTGTTGCTTAACAGGGAAACCACGATGATGACCATTTCACTTTTCGAGTATTTAGAGCGTACATAGTCTATTACGTCCCACCCATTTACATGTGGCATCATCAAGTCGAGCAGTATCACGTCCGGCTTGAATGAGTCAATCAGTTCAATGGCTTCTTTTCCGCCATTTGCAGTTTTCACGTCGATGTCAAAGTCCTTTATCATTTCAGAAATAGTTTTAATATTTTCTGAAATATCATCGACGATTAGCACTTTGTTCTTTTCCATTTTTCACTGGTTTATTATATAGGTTCTTTCCGATCTTGAAGATCTAGTTTCTTGGCTTGTGAATGCCGTAGATGTCGCACATGAATCCTTTATCAGTGATTAGATTGTTCATGTTGATACTGTCGAACATCTTGTGATGAGTACCGATTACCACAATCTGATACTCTTTTTCCAGAACTTTAGGATCATCTGTCACCTTGATATTATATTCTTCCTTTACTTCCTTTGCGTCTACCAATGGATCGTAGAGTGTGGTTTTGTAACCGGCTCCTACCAGATTGATATAGAGATCGGCTACTTTTGTGTTTCTGATATCATCGCTGTCTGGCTTGAACGAGAAGCCGAGAATCAGCACGTTAGTCTCCGGAGCCTTGAACTTTCTGCTTTCAGATGCATTCTTTATCTTTCCTGCCATCCATACCGCCATCTGCTCGTTAACCTCGCGGGCTGTAGAGAGCAGCGATGGTACTACGTCTACCTCCTGTGCCTTGTTAATCAGGTAGTATGGGTCTACCGCGATGCAGTGGCCGCCAACGAGTCCTGGAGTAGCTGGCACGAAGTTCCATTTTGTGCTTGCTGCCGCCGTTACGTCTTCAATGTTGATGTTCATCTTGTCGAAAATCTTTTCCATCTCATTGAAGAAGGCTATCTGCACGTCTCTCTGGCAGTTCTCCATCAGTTTACATGCCTCTGCTATTTTGATACTCTTCGCCTTGTAGGTGCCATGGGTAAGTACTGAAGCATAGAGACTGTCGATGATAGCTGCTGCTTCGGGTGTAGAACCGCTGGTAACCTTCACGATGTTCTCGATGGTATGAACAGTATCGCCCGGGTTGATGCGCTCTGGCGAGAAGCCTACAAAGAAACTCTGGTTTAATTTCAATCCAGATGTAGATGCCAGTAATGGAGCGCAGACCTCTTCTGTCAGACCTGGGTATACGGTACTCTCGTAGACTACGATATCACCTTCTTTCAGAATCCTGCCAACCTCAGCTGTAGCATTGCGCACGCAACTGATGTCTGGCTTGTTCGATTTGTTCACCGGTGTCGGTACAGCTATGATATACACATTACACTTCTTCAGGTCATCAACATTGCTGGTCAGTTTCAGTCCCTGTTCCAATGCCTTGCATACAGTTTTGTTGTCTGTCATTGTACTTTTGGCTAACTTGGCTACCTTTTCAGCTTTGATGTCATAACCCCATGTATCGTATTTCTTTGAGAATAAGCATGCTAGTGGAGTACCAACATACCCTAATCCTATTACTCCAATCTTAAACTCAAAAGACTTGTTTATCATATACTATATTGTTTATGTTTTATAATGTTATTTCTTTTATTGTGAGCTCCCTGCTGTATGTACGTTACAGCAAGTAACTCGGATCTTTTAGATTCCTTCGAGCTGAGCATAGCGCGAAGTCTTCTCAGGGTTCCAGGCGTCCTTGTAAGAACGTCGGAAGAAGATCTCTTGCAGATGAGCCGACAGACGGGCGATACGCAGGAAATAACCTGTATAAGGCGACATCAGTGGCAGATATCTGTAGAGGAACCACACGTCTTTCTTTCTTTCTGAAACCATCAGTACCAGGATGAAGGCAAGCTGTGAGAAGCATACTCTGATAAAGTAGCCCAGTGCCAGTACTTCAATGATGTGCGTGTTAAACGTGATGGCGAGCTTGATGATATACCACAACCACAGAAAATTGAGGAAGCAGTCGAAAACTACACTCTCCATGTTGGATAACCAGTTAAGGATACTCCAGTTCTTTGTAGGCAACAGAATGTCGGCATGCTTGCGGAGACGGAATCTCACGAGTGAGCGCGACCATCTGATGCGCTGATGATACAGCTTGTACCATTTGGTAGGAACATTGGTCATACAGATGGCATCTTCGGCAAATTTCACTTTATATCCGGCTTTGCGGATCTTCTGTGTCAGGTCACCGTCCAGTCCCGGTCCTATGTCCCAATAGCCCACTTCCTTCAGCGTCTTTCTTTCGAAGGCTCCGAATGCTCCCGAGATGATGTGGTAGATACCCAGTTCGCTGGTTACGATACGTCCCACCTGTATTCGCTTCAGGTATTCGAAAGCCTGCAGCGATGAGCAGATGGTTTCCTTATAGTTGCGCACTTTCACACATCCTCCTACGCCCTTTACCATTCCGTCGATGTAGAAGGGGAGTAGAATCTTCTCCAGTGCATCACGGTCGAGCGAAGAGTCGGCATCCAGACATACGATGTATTTGCCTCTTGCCATCTGGGCTCCATAGTTGCTGGCGGCAGCTTTACCGCCTCTTGTATCCAACCTCAGGTAGTGGGTGATATACCCGGCTCGGTAGAGGTCGTTACAAATCAGTTTGGTGTCGTCGTCGCTACCATCGTCTACCACAATGATTTCGTAGTTCCGGTAGGTTTGCTCAGCCAGCGAGTTCACCATTTTGAATATATGTTTGCCTTCGTTCTTTCCCGGTACGAGGATGCTTACGAGTGGATTCTCGCGGTACAGGAAGTACTTGGCATATTCTTTCTCTTTATCTATCCGGTTTCTCTTCATCAGTCGGTTTCCGATTACGAGATATTCCAGGATATAATATCTTGGCATCTCGATGAAGAAGAGGAACCAGTAGGTATTCACGATACTGCTAAACGATAGCGTGCTGATCCAGTCGAAGAAATCGTTCAGATGTTCTGCTATGCTAAACATACGCTTTTCCCTTTCTTCTTGGTGGCTTATCTCAGCACGGTGAGCGCCAAGAGGGCCATGATTATGAGTATACCTGCGATGGTGACAAGGATGGCAACGAGTTTCTTGTAGAGCACGATGCGTTTCTGTATCTTGTCGTTTTCATCTTCCTTCGGCTCCGTATCAAGCAGCTCTTCCTGCGGCTTCACCTCTTTCTCTTCTTCCTTCATCAGAGGTTCCTCTGAGTAGCGGCAGTAGTCGTCTGGAGTCATATCCACATATTGCAGTTTGTTGAAGAACTCGTCATAGTTGTTGGCGATGGTCTTCGTCTTGGTTTCCAGCATACAGCAGATAATCTCATCTGGTTCTATCAGGTTTGCCAACTTTCTGATGGCTACCGACATCTCCTTGCTCAATTTCTGCTGAGCTTCTTCCACCGTTTCGCCCTGTTCATAGAGGGTAGAGGATACATAGAAGATATTGTTGTAGTAAGATACCTTGTGATTGGAGAAGAGTCTGCAGAGTCTGCCCTGTATACTTTCCTTTATCTTGATGGTATCCTTGTTTCCATCTATAATCCATATCTTTCCTACCATGACCGAGAGTTCATCCTTGCGGTAGGTTTCCATCAGCTGGCGGCGCAGTCGGTTTATCAGCAGGTAATATTCCATGAAGTTATCATAGATGTTCACCATGTTGTTGAACATGATGTTGCCGCTGGTCAGCGCTCGGATTCCTTCTTCCGTTATCTCGTAGTCTACTACGTCTCGTGGCACCAGGGCATTTACCGGAAAGGTGCTCTCGCAGTAGCAGCAGGTTGCCTTGGTGATAGGCGAGGTAAACGAGTTCTCGCAGTCGTTGCAGGTATATACCACGGCTGGTCTGTCATAGTCAACACCGATGTGGCGCAGTTTCTTGTGACACTTCGGACAGATGAGCATACCGCCCACATTGTAGCTGCTTTCCGGCGATACGTTGGCGCAGCTGAAGTGGTGGATGATGTTTTGTATCTTCAGGTTCGAACTTCCGCACTTCGGACAGCACTCCGTATAGAGCAGGTGAGAGTGGTTGCACTTAGGGCAGAGGTGCTCCTTGAGCAGGAAGCGGTGAATGCGCAGTGCTCCGAACTCCACCATAGTGTCGATGAACATGAACATCTCGTTGAGATGGAAGAGACTCATACTGTGATAGTGCTCGAAGATTGGGTTGATATATCCCAAAGACGATTTCTCCAGCAGTCGGTGTCCCATGATTCGCTGGTCTCTTGAGAGCAGGTATTTCAGGATGTTGGCAAAGATCTGGTTAGGCTGTGTAGGACGGCTTGTTTCGCTTTTTACACCAAACTTCTGTCTTGCCAGCTTGATTTTGTCAATAATCTCATATACCTTTTCATTGTTCATGTCGCTCACATAGGCATCGACGATATAGTCGATGATCTGTCCCTTTCCCGATAACGCCGTATTGACGAATATCGGTTTGTAGCTACATTTCCACGATAAGATTGGACTGGCTCCAAACAGTATAGCATGGAACGCACGCTCACTCTTCGTATTGATGTAAATACAATCGAAGTAGTCGGGCTGGATGTCCGGTGTCGAGTCGATATCTATATAGCTATCGATGGTGAGCACCATATCTCCACGTTTGTTTCTTCTAAGTCCAATCATTCTTTATTTCTTTTGTTCTTGATGATTATTGGTGTCGCTCGAAATCATGTTGCTTCGCTTCACGTTTTCGTTCTTGCCCACTGGGACGGTGTACATCGGCAGTGGCTTCGGATCGAGCATGGCACCAATCTTGTTCACTCTGATTCTTACTGGCAGTCTGTTACTCATTACCCATGCCGGAACTCTCTGGTTCGGGTTCAGGGTGAAGACGGCAACCACTGCGTTGGCATCATGCGAGAAGTTGCTCTGCAGATGCTTTGGAATTTCCTCTACTCTCAGACCTACCATCTGCAGCTTTGCCTGCAGCTCCAGGTCTTTGTTGATGATGATGTCGGCATCGTCAGGACTTTCCATATACTTCACCATGTCGTTGGGTACGTATGCGATGACGCCCAGATGACAGTCGGCATAGTCGGTATGCTGGATAACCATCACCTCATCGCTTTTGAACACCAGGGTTTTGTCGCTCACATTGATTTTTGAGATGTAAGCATCGGCTGGTGCACAGCAGTAGTGTATCAGTCCCGGGTTGTAGATGCTGGTGTTGGAGTATGGCATGGAAGCATTTGCTCTGCCGGCTCCTCTGCGGCTCATGAAGTTATAGGTGGTGTTCTTAGCCTGTGCGTAGATTTCCACCTTCTTAGCCTGCTTTCTCAGTTCTTCTTCTACCTCGGCAATCTCTGCATCCAGAGCGTTTCGCTTGGTGTTGTCGGTAAGACCGTAGTAGATATCCGAACTTTCAGAGGCTTTCTGTTTCCTCAGTTCGGCAAGGCGGGTACGCAATACCGGAATCTCCTGCTGTGCGAGTTTAGCCTGAACCTCCATGTCGTGAGTCTCCTTTACGGCAGAAGGCAGGATGTTCGGGTCGTATTGGTTCACAATATTGCCTAGCAGCACATAAGAGTAGAGCGTATCTCCCTTATGCACCACTTCACCCATTTCTTTGTTCACCTTAAGGATATAGATGTCGTCAACGGCACTGATACGGTTTTCATCGAGGGTTATATAACCGTCGAAGGTAGCCCATATCATACGAGTGACAATATAGTAGGCGGCAAGCACGATAACCAGCAGGAAGATCAGGGCAAAGATGATCTGCTGTCTGGCAAGGCGGTGACCCTGCGTCTTCAGCAAGTCTGCCATCGCCTGTTCTTGTGGCGTGCCATTATATTGGAATTCATTCATATTCTGGTTTCCTTACATTCAAAGTTCTATTTCTTTGAAGATGTTGTTGTTGTCATAGATGCTCACGGCTTTCTCGATATTGATGATAGCGAGTGCCCGGTTCTGCATCAGTTTGTACATACGCTCCATACTTTCCAGGAGTCCCGTATATTCGTCCATACGCATCAGATAGTTGTATCCCTGTTTCTGGTTCTGGTAGGCAAACCGCCGCATTTCTATATATTTGCCGGTCTGGTCTATATGGAAAGCCTCGGTGGCTATAGCCTTGTTCAGGTTGTCTATCTTCTTGAGCAGGATGCCTACCGACTGTTTTATTTCCTTCACATCGGTACCGCGGCTGCTGCGTATGATTTCCTTTTGGGTCTCCAGTGCCTGTCGTTTGCGTGGCGTTTCGTTCCAGATAGGAATGGTGAATCTTACGCCCACGTCGGCATTGTTCGAAATCTTGTTGTTGCTCTGCCAGTAGCTCGACCATCTTGCGAATGGTGTGAGTCGGGTAGTGCTTAAGTAGTTGGTCAGTTTGCTGTCGTTGTCAGCAATCTGTTCTTTCACCATTGTGATGCGTGCATCCAGACTTTCCTGGTTCAGATGGTTCCAGAGGGCTGTTGTGTCTACCACAATCTTGGTTGGTTTGATGCGGTAGATAGGCTTGTTGCTGATATCTCTGTCTGTGCAGAGCACGGAGATGTCATATTCAGCCTCCAGCTTATCGTTCATCACTTTCAGCATCTTGTCATTGCTGATTCGGTCTTTTTCTAGCATAAACTGGTAGGCTTCGTTCATGATGTCGAGGTTGTCCAGTCTGTGTGCTATGACAGTACCGATATAGAAATTATATTGTTCGGTCAGCTCGTCGGCTGCCTTTTCATAGATGTCTGCAGTTTGGCGCTTTTTTATTTGCAAGCGGTCGAGTTCATTGGCAAGAGCAATCTTCGTTCTTTTCTCTTTGCCTTGGTAGAACTTCGAGTTGATGATGTTCCAACCCAGTTCGGCTTGAACCTTCATCTTATATTTTGATACCTCTTTTGCGTCGTCTTCATCAGAATCGAAGTACGCGTCAGGTCGGGCATAAACCTGTCCGGTCACTTCCAGACCGTTGTGTCTGTTGAGCGCAAGATGCTCATGTGCGGTTTTCGACCAGAACAGAGAGTCGGTCTTGCTGATATCAGCGTGATGCTGATTATTGAGTCCCAGTTCTATGACTGGTGCTTTCACCCATATAGGGTTTTTGATGAGAGTGTCGAGTTGTGCGAAGCGCTGTTTGAAGTGTCTCAGTACATTATTGTTCTTCAGATTCTCATATACGAGCATCTTAGGGCTGAAACTTTTCGGCTTTTTGCCTTTCGTCTGAGCCATAGAGCTTTGTGCTGCTATGAGAAGTAGCAGAGCTGTAGTTGAGTATAGTATTATTTTTCGCTTCATAATGAGTTATTAAACACGATGAATGCAGCTGCGAGCTGTTGCAGCTGCATTCATCT
>JAJWOH010000221.1:0-2983 GCA_021635485.1 Segatella copri
GAATAGTTTCTTCTTGCCATTCGGCATCTGCCAGATGACAAGTCTAACTTTACACTTGAGTGCCTTGGAATAGGCAATCAAAGTATAAGCTGTTCCTTCTATATCTTTCATCTCCATCTTCTCCATTCGAGTGAGGTCAAGATTCTTCATATCAATCTTGCCATCCTTGGTCTTGGGGCGACCACGTTTTCCAGTACGTGGACCAGCATAGACATAAAAGAGACAAGCATTGTCACGAAAGCGGCTTATCAAAGAGAACCCTTCTTTCTTTATCCCATTAACAAATGTACTTGTAGAGAAGTAAGCATCTGCAACTATGAGGGTTGAGAGTTTGAGAAGTTCCTTGCGATAACGCTTAATGACGCTGATATAGAAATCTACCATAGTCTTGTTTCTAAGACTCAGTTCTTTATTACTTAGCGACTGGTGTGCTTTTAACATCATGCAGTCTTTGGCATCAATATCAATGAGGCCAATACCCATGATTTCGAGACCATGTTTAACAGACTGTGCACATCCCGACCAAAAACGACCGATATGTGGAGTCTTCTTGCCAGCTTTGCTGATGTAGCTGGGATCAATGGCAATAGCCCATCTTCCCTGTTTACCAAAGAAGCGCTTGGCAAGTGAGACATTAAGTTTGAGCCAGTCAATGCTTTTCGACTTTTTTAAGCCGAATGCGTTGCGATAGGTTTGCTCAACATGCGAGCCATACCTCCCCATTTGGGTGAAATTTATCTTTCTTGGTATTACCATGAACAAAATTATCACCTCGATGAGTATTTTCTCGAAACTTTTTGTTAACTTTGCAGCCGAATCTTCAACTGCATCTTTAAAGATATCCATATATTGGTCAAGTCCTGTATTCATGTAATATTGTATTTGTCGTGATCTACAAAGTTACTGAAAATCAGCGACTTGACCAACTTTTTACAGTTAAGTTTTCATAAGCATTTCTTAATATAAGTTATTGATTTACAGACGATTAAATATTAATTTAACGCAGTATTGATTAATAAAGAATATACTACCGCTGATATATGCGCAACAAATTGTGACGCTTGTGATTCATTTCCCTTGAAATCCTTAACAAATACAGCTAAGGTATAGCAGACCTTATTAGGCAGACATATATAGGCTACATCATTCTGAGCTGCAAGAATACCATTTTCATTGACATAACCAGAACCTGTCTTATGTGCTATTACAACCCCTTCTTTATCAAGAAGTGGAGCTACTATCCTATCTATACCTGTTTTACATTCTTTCAATGCATTCTTAATGAAATCTTGTTTCTCATTACTGATAAGACTTTCTGTAAACAAACGATTCATCAACATTGCAGCACCAAGAGGAGATGTGTAATTAGAGTAAGCTTTGTCATGGTCAGCGGACATTTCCTCTTCTGTATAAGCTATCTGAAAACTCGAATGTGGTATGAGTTTCGCTATAAAACTGTCTGTTTGTGCAGTATTGAGCATATTCTTAAACATGATATTGCTTGCATTATTGTCGCTCTGGGAAAGAGTATAGCGCAACAGATCTCTTACTGTCAACGATATAACTGGTGCTGAATAATCTTTCATCATAGGGCTCCATGTCTTTGGATCAAGTTTTTCCCTATTTATCTTTACCAAGGTATCAAGGGAAAGGCCTTTTTTGTCAAAATCATTGCAAAGAGCTAATGCCTGATGAACCTTAAATACACTCATCATAGGATAAATGCTTTTATTATTAACACTAACCGTATCTGTGTTATTAATAATAACCGCCACACCAATTTCACCAGGACAAGCCGAGACAATCTGAGAAATGCTATCAGTCAAAACATCTGTTAATGGAGGATTCGCGCTACCTTTTGTAGCTGATTTATGGGACAATGAGAACACCAAGATGAAGATGCAAACTAAAGCTATACACAAAACTACGATTTGCTTTTTTCTGTTTTTTTTCATGTTCCTTAATTCCGCAACACTATAGTTTAACATTATTTATAAGTGCCTGAGCAACAAAAAGTTACCCAGGATTTTGCCATGTCACAATTTTCACTTACCTTAGTGTTGCGAAAAGAAGACAAGCAAAATTCTGAATGACATGGCAAAAGTACAAATAAAATCCGAGAAACTCACTCCTTTTGGGGGAATTTTTTCTATTATGGAGCAATTTGATGCTCTTTTAGCTCAAACCATAGATTCCTCCTTGGGATTGAGATGCACTATGTTTGGTTATCAATATAGCGAGATTCTACGCTCTCTGATGTGCGTATATCTTTGTGGTGGCTCATGTATTGAGGATGTTACAACTCACCTGATGAAACATTTGTCTCTTCATCCAACTCTTCGCACTTGCAGCGCAGACACCATATTACGTGCTATCGAAGAACTGACTTTTAAGAGCATCACCTATAAGTCTGCTTCTGGCAAATCCTATGATTTCAATACTGCAGACAAGATGAACTGCTTACTGGTCAATGCCCTGCTTGCTACTGGTCAATTGAAATCCGGTCAAGAGTATGATTTTGACTTTGACCATCAGTTCATTGAAACAGAGAAGTATGATGCAAAACCAACCTACAAGAAGTTCTTGGGCTATAGTCCAGGTGTGGCAGTCATTAACGACGTGATTGTTGGTATTGAAAATAGAGACGGTAACACAAACGTGCGCTTCAACCAAAGAGAGACTTTGGAAAGAATCTTCAAGCGACTGGAGTCATCGGAAGTATATATATCCCGTGCCCGCATGGATTGCGGCTCATGCTCGGAGGAAATCGTAGATATGATAGAGGCTCATTGCAAGCATTTTTATATTCGTGCCAACAGGTGCTCTTCCTTCTATGATTCCATGTTTGCCTTGACTGGATGGAAAACTGTTGAAATCAACGGTATTGAGTTTGAGCAGAATTCCATCCTTGTTGAGAAATGGAAAGGGAAACCGTATCGTCTTGTCATACAGAGACAAAGGCGAATAGAGGGAGACCTTGACA
>JAJWOH010000075.1:0-17095 GCA_021635485.1 Segatella copri
TTCTGCGCCGCCAAAGCTTCCTCTTCGGCACGTTTCTTAGCAGCCTCGGCTTCAGCTATCGCCTTCTGTCGCGCACGTTCTGCAGCCTCAGCTGCAGCTTTGGCTTCAGCTTCAGCACGCTCACGGGCCAGACGGAGAAGCATTTCCCTGCGCTTAACCAGAAGGTCGAACATGATGCCCGCAGCCTCATCCGGCGCAACCTTATCGCCTAACTGAGTTCGAACTTCCTGATATTCTGCCAACATCTTATCCCTGCCAGGTTCTCCCGGAAGAATCTGATAAAGTTCGTTGGCAATACCATCAACTGTAAAGCGGTCGGCAAGCATCTCCGGCACAATCTCCTTATTGGCGATAAGATTCACCAGCGAGATAAACTTCACCTTGATGATATGCTTGAAACCGAAACGGATGAGATGAGGTACAGGCGTTTCATAACATACCACCTGAGGCACATCGAAAAGAGCCGTCTCTAAAGTTGCGGTACCACTGGTAACAAGAGCTGCCGTAGCATGCGACAAGAGCGGATAAGTCTTGTTACGCACCAGTTTGACAGGTGTACCTTTGATAAACTTCTCATAGTAAGCATCATCTATCGAAGGAGCACCGGCAAGTACCATCTGATAATCTTCAAAACGCTCAGCCACCTCAATCATCGCCGGCAGATTGTCTTTGATTTCCTGCAGGCGGCTTCCTGCCAGCAAAGCGATAACAGGGCGATAAGTGTCAAGATTATTCTCCTGACAGAATTCCGTAAAACTCTGATGATAACCCGCCCTGAACTCCCCTACTTCCTGAGCCGTAGGATTACCTACATAGTGAATAGGATAACGGTGCTTCTTTTCGAAGAACGGCACCTCGAATGGCAAGATTGAGAAGAGTTCAGCGATATCACGTTTAATGCTGCGGATCCGCCACTCCTTCCATGCCCATATCTTAGGAGAAATGTAATAATAGGCAGGGATATTGGTGTTCTTTTTCAAGAACTTAGCTATCTTGAGATTAAATCCCGGATAATCTACCAGTATCACTACATCCGGCTTCCATTTCACAATATCTTCCTTGCATCTCTTCAGGTTCGAAAAGATGGTACCCAAATGTAGCAGAACAGGCACAAAACCCATATAAGCCAACTCCTTAAAATGCTTGACGCGAGTGCCACCTTCAGCAGCCATCAAATCACCGCCGAAGAAACGGAATTCAGCAAACTCGTCTATTTTTTTCAACGAGCGCATCAATCTGCTGGCATGCAAATCTCCACTAGCCTCGCCTACTATCAGGTAATACTTCATAATTCAAAATTCTTTAACCAATCATAATCCGTTACATCAATCTTAGTTGGGGTAATAGCGATGTAACCATGATTCACAGCCCACTGGTCGGTATCCGTTGCCTCCGGTTCGTCATTACGATATTCACCCACCATCCAATAATAATCATATCCATGCGGATGCGTACGATGATCCACCTCATTGATCCAGGAGCCATGAGTCATCCGGCAACCCTTGAAACCCTTGAACGGAGGCAAAGCCGGGAAGTTGACATTCAGACAGGTATATTCTGGCAATCCCTTCTCCAGCACCAGCTTAACAACCTTCAGTACCCCATCGCGCAAAGGAGTGAGATCAGCATTTTCATCATAATTGCAACTGCTGAAGGCTATGCTTGGAATATGCTGCATACAGCCCTCCTTAGCTACACCCATAGTTCCCGAATAATGATTATTCACGCTCGAATTGTCACCATGATTGATACCGCCGATAATCAGATCAGGCTTGCGATCAGCAAGAAACTGATCCAACGCCAACTTCACACAGTCTACCGGCGTACCGCTACATGACCATACCTCAACATCATCTCCCATATTGTGGCGACGCTTCAGGCGCAAGGGAGTAGTAGCCGAAAAGGCACAGGCGAATCCCGAACGGGCACTTTCCGGTGCTACAACCAGCAGGTCGCACCAGTCTTTCAGAAAGCTCACCAGGGTCTTGATTCCATTGGCATGATAGCCATCATCATTCGAAATTAATACTAACGGTTTCTTATTTTCCATAAAAATATCTTTCTTTTTGGTGCAAAAGTACGAAAAAACCTTTAAAGATAGCGACTTTCTCACAATATTTTTGTATCTTTGCCGAAAATTTACTAAGAAAATGGGAAAAATCATCGCATTAGCTAACCAAAAAGGCGGTGTAGGAAAGACTACTACCACCATTAACTTGGCAGCATCGCTTGCCACGCTAGAGAAAACTGTACTCGTAGTGGACGCCGACCCACAGGCAAACGCTTCCAGTGGATTGGGCGTGGACATCAGCGAGGTAGACTGCTCGCTCTACGAATGCATCATCGACCATGCAGACGTGCGCGATGCAATCTACACCACCGACATTGATGGACTCGACATCATTCCTAGTCATATCGACCTGGTAGGTGCCGAGATAGAGATGCTGAATCTCAAAAATCGCGAAAAGGTGATTAAGACATTACTGCAGCCTATCCGTGACGAATACGACTACATCCTGATAGACTGTTCGCCTTCGCTCGGCCTCATCACCGTCAATTCGTTGACAGCAGCCGACAGTGTCATCATCCCAGTCCAATGTGAATATTTCGCCCTTGAAGGTATCAGCAAATTGCTCAATACCATCAAGATCATCAAGAGCAAGCTGAATCCGAAACTCGAGATAGAAGGTTTCCTGCTCACCATGTATGATAGTCGTCTACGCCTTGCCAACCAGATATACGACGAGGTGAAACGCCACTTCCAGGAATTGGTGTTCAAGACCGTTATCCAGCGCAACGTGAAGCTTAGCGAGAGTCCGAGCCATGGTCTCCCAGTTATCCTTTACGATGCAGAAAGCAATGGAGCCAAGAACCATCTGGCCTTGGCAAAGGAGATTATCAACAAGAATAGTTAAGATTTGGAAATTGAACCCTTTTAGAAAGTTCAATGTTCAAAATTAAAAGTAAAAAAATGGCAGTACACAAGAAATACAACAACGGTACAAAGAGCAACGCTTTAGGACGCGGACTCGATGCCCTCATCTCTACCGAGGGAGTGCGCACCCAGGGCAGCAGTACCATCAATGAAATTCCTCTCGACCAGATTGAGGCGAATCCCAATCAGCCACGCCGGGAGTTTGACGACGAAGCCCTACATGAGCTCGCCGAAAGCATCAAGGCCATAGGCATCATCCAGCCTATCACCTTAAGACAGGTTTCAGAAAACAGATTCCAGATTATCGCCGGTGAACGTCGCTGGCGCGCTTCACAACTAGCGGGACTGACAGCTATCCCTGCATACATCCGCACCATCAGCGATGAGAACGTAATGGAAATGGCGCTCGTAGAGAATATCCAGCGCCAAGACCTCAACGCCATAGAAATAGCACTCGCCTACGAACACCTTCTGGAGAACGAGGGTATGACACAGGAGAAAATTTCAGAACGTGTGGGCAAGAGCCGTGCAGCTATCGCCAACTATCTGCGACTGCTCAAACTTCCTGCCCAGGTGCAGATGGCACTACAGAAGAAAGAAATCGACATGGGTCATTGCCGTGCCCTACTGGCCCTCGACTCACCTTCGCTGCAAATCAAGTTGTTCAAGGAGATACAGAAGAACGGCTACTCAGTAAGAAAGGTTGAAGAGATGGTACAGCGACTCAAGAGCGGAGAAGACATCGAGAGCGGTAAGAAAACCATCACGGCTAAGGCTCAGATGCCTGAGGAATTTACACAACTCAAAAACCGCCTGTCACAGTTTCTCAATACCAAAGTGCAGTTCACCTGCTCTGCTAAGGGCAAGGGAAAAATCAGCATTCCATTCGCCAACGAAGAGGAGCTGGAGCACATCATGAATGTTTTCGATCAGTTAAAGCAAGAATAAAAGTGAAACTCAGTATATCACAAATCTGTTTGGCAACCCTGCTGCTTCTGGCACCGATGGGCGCACAGGCACAGAAGTCGAAACAAAAAAAACAAGTGACCGATGTGCCAACCATTGCATCAGCCGACTCGGCAAAAATAGCCATCGACTCGATGCTTACCGCACAAGACAGCAGCAAACTGGCAAGCCTCACCCAACCAGCAAAGCCTGTACGCAAAAAGCGCAACTGGGCAACTTGGCGACCTGATACCAAGCGTGCCATGTGGTTGGCACTTGTATTGCCAGGTGCCGGACAGATATACAATCGCAAATATTGGAAACTGCCTTTCATCTATGGCGGTTTCGTAGGCTGTACATACGCCATCACCTGGAACAACCAGATGTATCACGACTATTCGCAAGCCTACATGGATATTATGGACGATGACCCCAACACCCAGAGCTACAATCAGTTTCTGCATTTGGGCGCCCAGATCAACGAATCGAACATAGAACGCTATAAGGAAATCTTCCGCAAGCGAAAAGATAAATATCGCCGTTGGAGAGACTTGGGAACCTTCGTCATGATAGGCATCTATGCCTTCTCTGTGATTGATGCCTACGTAGATGCATCGCTCTCGGAATTTGACATTTCCGATGATCTCTCGCTCAGAATAGAGCCTACCATGCTGAATAATGGCAACAAGACTGCCAATCCGTTGCGGTCAGGAAGCCTCGGCGTAAGCTGCTCACTCACATTTTAACACGTGAGGAGTAAGGATACACCTATTATAATATATTATAACGCAAAATAGAAATTAGAAACATAGACGAGATAAAACAACAATATGAAGAAAATACTAGTCATGGCAGCAGCGATGCTGTTCAGCTTACAAGGCATTCATGCCCAAACCGACGTTACAGAAGAAACAGATAACGATGATATCATCACCGTTACCGACAAAGACGGAAAGCAGGAGGAAATCGAAGTACCTGAGGGAATGGAAGATAACCTCGACAGCCTGCTCCACCTTTACAATGCACAGACTTACATGATGGCAGATACAACATGCAAATACCGCGATGTAAACCCTGTCTTCGAGAAAGAAGTGTATATTGACCGTCTGAAGAGAATGCCTACCATCATCGAAATGCCATACAATGAGGTAGTACAGAAATTCATAGACCGATACAGCGGCAAACTACGCCGTTCAGTAAGTTTTATGTTGGGAGCAAGTAACTTCTACATGCCTATTTTCGAAGAGGCATTAGAGGCTTACAACCTGCCACTGGAATTGAAATATCTGCCAGTTATCGAATCGGCACTCAACCCTAAAGCTGTATCACGCGTTGGTGCCACTGGTTTATGGCAGTTTATGCTGCCTACCGGCAAGCGATACGGACTGGAGGTAAACTCACTCATCGATGAACGCCGCGACCCGGTAAAAGCATCCTATGCAGCCGCTCACTATCTGAGCGACCTGTACAAAATATTCGACGATTGGAGCCTCGTGATTGCAGCTTACAACTGCGGTCCAACCAATGTCAACAAGGCCATCCATCGTGCAAAAGGCAACGCCGACTACTGGAACATCTATCCATATCTGCCAAAGGAAACACGTGGATATGTACCAGCTTTCATCGCTGCCAACTACATCATGAACTACTACTGCGATCATAACATCTGCCCTATGGTAAGCGAACTGCCAGTAAAGACAGATACCATCGTAGTATCAAAAGACATCCACCTGGAGCAGATTTCCAAAGTGCTGAACATTGACATCGAGCACCTGCGCAATCTGAATCCACAGTACCGTCATGATATCATCAATGGATTGAACCATCCGATGGCATTGCGTCTTCCTTCTACCCTCATCGGTAGCTTCATCGACCAGCAGGACAGCATCTGTGCTTACAGAGCCGATGAACTCTTCTTAAAGCGCGCAACCGTAGATGTCAATGATGCACAGCCTACCTATAGCCGCCCACGAAGCAGCTACAGTCGCCACAGCGCTTCTTCACGCAGCAAGAAGAGCAGCAAGCGAGGCAGAAACAGGAAACAAGGCAACAAGAGTGTAACCATCAAGAATGGTGATACCCTTTCTGAAATAGCAGCACGCCACGGAACAACCGTTAAGAAACTGCGCAAACTGAACGGCATCAAGGGTAACAGTATCCGTGCCGGAAAGAAAATCAAAGTGAAATAAAAGAACTACGTCCGCTGTAGTTTTTTCAGTCTAATTAAGAACATTATTATTGGAGGGACCCACTATGGATGACCAGAACTTGAAAGACCTCGAAAGAGAGCAGGCTGATAACCAGTTGATTGGCGATGCCTTTCAACACCTGCTTGACACCTACCTGAGTTCGCGACACCGCAAGAAGGTAGATATAGTGACCAAGGCATTCAACTTCGCCCGACAGGCGCACAAAGGTGTGCGCCGCCTTTCGGGCGAACCATATATCATGCACCCTATCGCCGTGGCTCAGATAGCCTGCGAGGAGATGGGGCTCGGCTCAACGAGCATCTGTGCCGCACTGCTTCATGATGTGGTAGAAGATACCGACTACACAGTAGAAGATATCTCAAACATCTTTGGAGCTAAAGTGGCACAAATCGTTGATGGACTCACCAAGATCAGTGGTGGAATCTTCGGCGATAAGGCATCCGCACAGGCAGAAAACTTCAAAAAGCTATTGCTCACTATGAGCGATGACATCCGTGTTATCCTTATCAAGATTTGCGACCGCCTGCACAACATGCGCACGCTGGAATCGCAACCAGCCAACAAACAATACAAGATTGCGGGCGAAACCTTGTATATTTATGCACCTCTCGCCAACCGATTGGGCTTGAACAAAATCAAGACCGAACTCGAAGACCTCAGTTTCCGCTACGACCATCCACAGGAGTATGCCAATATTGAGCATAAACTTGCCGATACCGAATCGCAGCGCGATACCCTCTTCGAGAGTTTTACTGCACCTATCCGCGAAGAACTCGACAAGTTAGGCGTAGAATACAAAATCAAAGCACGCGTGAAGAGCCCTTATTCTATTTGGAACAAGATGCAGAACAAGCACGTTACCTTCGATGAGATTTACGACATTCTTGCTGTGCGCATCATCTTTACGCCAAAGGTGAGAGCAAACGAAGTAAACGAATGCTTCAATATCTACGTAGCCATCAGCAAAATCTACAAGAGTCATCCTGACCGTCTGCGCGACTGGTTGAACCATCCGAAAGCAAACGGTTATCAGGCACTCCATGTTACCCTGATGAGTAAGCAGGGAAGATGGATAGAAGTGCAGATCCGTTCCGACCGTATGGACGAGGTAGCAGAAAAGGGGTTTGCTGCCCACTGGAAATACAAAGAAGGAAACGAAGGTGAATATACAGAAGATGAGAACGAACTGAACGACTGGCTCAGCACCATCAAGGAGATTCTGGACGATCCGCAGCCGGATGCCATGGACTTCCTCGATGCCATCAAGCTGAACCTCTATGCTTCAGAAATCTTCGTCTTCACTCCAAAGGGAGAAATCAAGACGATGCCGGCAGGCTGTACTGCCCTCGACTTCGCCTTCCAGATTCATACCTTCCTGGGCAGCCACTGCATTGGAGCCAAGGTAAACCATAAGCTGGTTCCGCTGAGCCATAAGCTGCAAAGTGGCGACCAGGTTGAGATTCTTACTTCCAAGAGCCAGCATGTACAGGAAGAATGGGTCAACTTCGTCAGTTCGGCCAAGGCAAAGAGCAAGATTCTGGCCATCCTGCGCCGCGATTCACGAGAGGTTCAGAAGAAGGGAGAAAACATACTCACCGAATGGCTCAAGAAGAACAGCATCGAGATGAGTGCGTCGGTGGTAGACCGCCTATGCGATTTTCATAATATCCAGAAGCCTGAAACCCTCTTCCAGTCATTAGGAGACCATCAAATTATCCTGGGCGACAAAGATTTCGATGAGTTGCAGGGCAAGCCTAAAAAACAGCAGACCAGCAGCTGGCGCAATTATATCCCATTCCTGGGCAAGAGCAAGGAGAAGGCTCAAGAAAAAGGCATCGTGAAACCTCAGGATCTTTTCGTGGTAGGTAAGGACTTCAACAAGAAGAAGCCTCTCATCCTGACCGAGGAGAACATCAACCAGTTTATCTTCCCTAGCTGCTGTCATGCAATTCCTGGCGATGACGTCATGGGCTTTATCGACAACAAGAACCGCATCGAAATACATAAGCGCTCTTGCAGCATAGCAGCCAAACTGAAGTCCAGTTTCGGCAACCGCATCGTAGATGCCAAATGGGATATGCACAAGCAGATACTCTTCGATGCTACCATCGAAATCAAGGGTATCGACCGTAAGGGCATGCTGCTGGATGTAAGTAAGGTGATTAGTGACCAGTTAGGCATCAATATCCACAAGATAACAATCAGTAGTGATAACGGCATCTTCGACGGAACCATCGAACTCCGTGTTCACGACCGCGAAGAAGTTAAGACCATTATGAACCAACTCCGAAATATTGATGATCTGCAGGAAGTACAGAGAATCCTGTAACTTAGGAGTTTATGATAATAAAGAAAAGATAAATAATAGAGAATCGCCGGATTTAAAATTTGGCGATTCTCTATGAAATCATACAGATTTCAACATCTTTATAGAAATCGATTCAAAACAAAAAACTTAAAAACAATATGAAAAAATTATTCTTATCATTTTTAATGATGTTGACCCTGTTGCCTCTGGCAGCAGCCAACAAGTATGACAACCCCGACACGATTGTAGTTTCCCGTGATGGTACCGGCGAATTCCGCACCATCGACGAAGCCATCGAAGTATGTCGCGCTTTCATGGATTACAGCAAGGTGATCTACGTAAAGAAAGGCGTGTACAAGGAGAAACTCATCCTCCCTTCATGGCTCACCAACATCACCATCTGTGGTGAAGACCGTGATAACACTATCATCACATGGGACGATCATGCCAACATCAAGATGCCTGTAGGTGGACTCGATTCAGAAGCTGCTGCAAAGGGTAAACCGATGGGCACATTCCGTACTTATACCCTGAAGGTACAGGGCAGTTACATCACCCTGAAGAACATCACCATCGAGAACAATGCAGCCAAACTGGGACAAGCTGTCTCCCTACATCTTGAAGGCGATCATATCCTGGTTCAGAACTGCCGTCTGCTAGGCAATCAGGATACCATTTATACAGGTATAGCCAACAACCGTTCAGCCTTCTATGATTGCTACATCGAAGGAACCACCGATTTCATCTTTGGTCCGGGAAGAGCATGGTTTGAGAATTGTGAGATTCGCAGCAAGGCCAACAGCTACATCACAGCCGCATCCAGTCCTGCCGGTCAGGAATATGGCTATGTATTCAACAAGTGCAAACTTACTGCCGAGCCAGGCGTAGACAAGGTTTATCTGGGCCGTCCATGGCGTCCTTATGCAGCTACCCTCTTCATGAATTGCGAAATGGGCAGCCACATCCGTCCAGAAGGATGGCACAACTGGGGCAAGCAGAGCAACGAACAGACAGCCCGCTACAACGAATACAACAACCATGGTGCAGGTGCTGCAACCAAGGCTCGCGTAGCCTGGAGCCACCAGCTCACCAAGAAAGAGGCAGCTAAAGTTACCATCAAGAATGTCTTCGGCGAAGAAGCATGGTAACCCTAGCTAATCATAAAGTCCAATGCTCAATGTTCAAAGTTCAAAGTACTACACCAGTCCATCGAGCTGTTTTTTGAGTTCTTTGAGCTGGTCTCTTACTGAAATAAGGGTGTCGAGAACTTCAGAAGATTTCTCGGCACCCGTTCTGTTTTGGTTCAGATACTTACGGGCAGCCGCAATCTTCAATCCCTTCACCTTGATAAGGTTGTAGATGAGCCTTACCTGCTCAATATCCTTATCGGTATACTGGCGCACTTTGTTGCCAGCAACCTTCGGTTTGAGAAAAGGAAACTCCTTTTCCCAATATCTCAACGTAGAGTCGTTTAGACCAAACATTTCACCTACTTCCTTGATAGAATAGTACAATTTCGTTGTTTTATCTGGAATTATTGCCATTTTTTCCGTCTTTAATTTCAAAAATAATTAATTTAGTTGCAAAATTAAACAATTCTTCTTATCTTTGCAAAGATTTTCGGAAGAAAATGCCCTAAAGGGCAAAAATATTTTCTGAGAGGACTCTCAATCCCCTCTCCAAAACAGGAAAAAGAAATTAAAGATAAATAAAAAAAGATATGATGACAGCTAATGAAGTGCGCGAATCCTTCAAGAAATTCTTCGAAGGTAAGGGCCACAAAATTGTTCCATCAGCACCTATGGTTATCAAGGATGACCCAACGCTGATGTTTACAAACGCTGGTATGAACCAGTGGAAAGACATCATCCTCGGTACGAAAGACCCAGGCAAGGATGTTCGTCGTGTTGATACTCAGAAATGTCTCCGTGTAAGCGGTAAGCACAACGACCTCGAAGAGGTTGGTCACGATACTTACCACCACACCATGTTCGAGATGCTCGGTAACTGGAGCTTCGGCGACTACTTCAAGGAGGGTGCCATCGATATGGCATGGGAGTATCTTACTGAAGTTTTGAAGCTCAATCCTGCCGATCTCTACGTTACCGTATTCGAGGGTAGCAAGGAGGAAGGTCTGGAACGCGACAACGAGGCTGCAGGTTACTGGGCTAAGCACGTGCCAGCCGACCACATCATCAATGGTAACAAGCACGACAACTTCTGGGAGATGGGCGATACAGGTCCTTGCGGTCCTTGCTCAGAGATTCACGTGGATTCACGTACTCCAGAGGAGAAAGCTCAGGTGCCAGGCCGTGAGTTGGTAAACAAGGATAACCCACAGGTCATCGAAATCTGGAACATCGTGTTCATGCAGTACAACCGCAAGGCTGATGGTTCTCTCGAACCCCTCCCAATGCACGTAATTGATACAGGTATGGGCTTCGAGCGCTTGGTTCGCATGTTGCAGGACAAGCACTCTAACTATGATACTGATATCTTCCAGCCAATCATCAAGGAAATTGAGGCTATCTCTGGCAAGAAGTATGGCTTTACTACTCCTACCGGTGAAAACGGTGAGGGTAAGGACGAGCAGGAGAAGATTGATATCGCTATGCGTGTCTGCGCCGACCACCTCCGTGCCGTAGCCTTCTCTATCGCCGACGGTCAGTTGCCAAGCAATGCCAAGGCTGGTTACGTAATTCGCCGTATCTTGCGCCGTGCCGTACGTTACGCTTACACATTCCTCGGTCAGAAGCAGGCATTCATGTACAAGCTCGTTAATGTATTGGTAGAGCAGATGGGTGCAGCCTTCCCTGAGTTGCCAGCTCAGCAGGAGCTCATCACCCGTGTGATGAAAGAGGAAGAGGATTCTTTCCTCCGCACCTTGGAAAAAGGTATCAACCTCCTCAATGGCGATATGGACGAGCTCAAGGCTCATGGCGAGACTCAGCTTGATGGCGTGAGCGCATTCCGTCTCTTCGATACCTATGGTTTCCCTCTCGACCTGACAGAGCTTATCTGCCGTGAGAATGGTTACACCGTAGATGCTGCAGGCTTCGACGAGGAGATGAAGAAGCAGAAAGAGCGTGCCCGCAATGCTGCTGCCGTAGAGAACGGCGACTGGGAGGTTTTGAAGGAAGGTGACCAGAACTTCGTGGGTTACGACTATACAGAATATGAGTGCCACATCCTGCGCTATCGCAAGGTGACTCAGAAGAAGAACTCTTTCTATGAGTTGGTACTCGACAACACTCCATTCTATGGTGAGATGGGTGGACAGGTTGGCGACAAGGGTGTGCTCGTTAGCGAGGATGAAACTATCCAGGTTATCGACACCAAACGCGAGAACAACCAGAGCATCCACATCGTAAAGGAGTTGCCTAAGAATGTAAACGCTGACTTCATGGCTTGCGTAGATATAGAAACACGCGAGGGAAGCGCTGCCAACCATACAGCTACCCACTTGCTCGACTACTGCCTGAAGCAGGTTTTGGGCGAGCACGTAGAGCAGAAGGGTTCTTATGTAGATAAGGACACCTTGCGTTTCGACTTCTCTCACTTCCAGAAGGTAACTGATGAGGAGCTCCGCAAAGTAGAGCGCATGGTAAACGAGATGATCCGTGCCGACTATCCATTGGATGAGCACCGCGATACTCCTATCGAGGAGGCTAAGGAGCTTGGCGCTATCGCCCTCTTCGGCGAGAAGTATGGCGACAAGGTTCGTGTGGTTCGCTTCGGTCCATCTGCTGAGTTCTGTGGTGGTATTCATGCCAAGAGCACAGGTAAGATTGGTTTCTTCAAGATTATCTCTGAGAGCAGCGTAGCAGCCGGCATCCGTCGTATCGAGGCTTTGACTGGCAAGGCTTGCGAGGAGGCTATCTACGGTTTGCAGGATACCATCGTAGCCTTGAAGGGCTTGTTCAACAACGCCAAGGATCTCGAAGGTGTCATCAGAAAGTACATCGACGAGCACGATGCCTTGAAGAAGGATGTTGAGAAGTTCCAGGCTCAGGCTGTAGAGCGTGCCAAGGATAAGCTTGTAGAGAATGCAAAAGAAATCAATGGTGTGAAGGTTGTTACAGCCGTATTGCCAATGGAGCCAGCAGCTGCCAAGGATTTGGTATTCAAGGTTCGCGAGGCATTGCCAGAGAACATGATCTGCGTGGTAGGTTCTGTTTATAACGACAAGCCTATGCTCAGCGTGATGTTCAGCGATGATATGGTAAAGGATCATGGTTTGAACGCTGGTAAGATGATTCGCGAAGCTGCCAAGTTGATTCAGGGCGGTGGTGGCGGTCAGCCTCACTATGCTCAGGCTGGCGGTAAGAACAAGGACGGCTTGAGCGCTGCAGTAGATAAGGTTGTAGAGTTGGCTCAGCTGTAATCAGCTTCCACAAATGAATATATGATAGAGTTATCTTAACTCTTATATATAATAAGGTATAAAGGGTTGTAATCCATCTTTTCGAGGATTACAACCCTTTTTCTGTAAAATGCTGCGTATGATTTCAATATTTTTGTTACCTTTGCACCCAAATTTAAATATATATATTCAATATGGCCATTATAAAGACAGTAGAGGGAAAGACTCCTCAATGGGGAAAGAATTGTTTTATCGCTGAGAACGCCGTACTGACCGGCGACTGTATTCTTGGTGATGACTGCAGCATCTGGTATAGTGCGGTATTGCGCTCTGACGTGGATGCCATCAGATGTGGAAACAGAGTGAATGTACAGGATTGTGCATGCATCCATCAAACCGGTACGATGCCTTGCATCCTGGAGGATGATGTATCTGTGGGACATGGTGCCATCGTTCATGGAGCTACCGTTAGAAAAGGCGCACTCATCGGAATGAATGCCACCGTGCTTGACAAGGCTGATATCGGTGAAGGAGCTATCATTGCAGCAGGTGCTGTAGTTACCCATGGCACCAAGGTTCCTGCACATGAGATTTGGGCGGGTATTCCAGCCAGGAAAGTAAAGGTCTGCGCTCCCGGCCAAGCCGAGGAGTTTGCCAAGCATTATTCCGAATACATCAAAGACTGGTATCTGAAGGATGAACAGATTCATAATATATAAAAAATAATCTTTACTAATAAAAAATATAGTATAAACTTTATATTAATAATATACAATGATACAAAATAAAATGCATCAATTCATCAAAGGTTGTTCTAAGTTTAAGTCAAAGAATAAAATACTGTATATAAGTATCATATACGCAAGTATACTCTTTACTGGCTGCCAAACAGTACAAACTATTGTCAGCCATCCTGATTACGATATGTTTGATTTACTTAGAGGACATAATACATATAATCAGGCCCAACAATTTCCTTCAAAAGGTTACAAAATACGTGGTATAAGATACCATGATGTGGTGGTAAAGAAATTCCCAGATAACGATTCGTTGTTTTATTTAAAATACAATCCGAAATACGAAGAGCGCAATTTCTATTTTTCAGTAATTGATAAAAATACAGTAGATACACTTTTATCCTATGCTTTGGATAAGAAAAAAGTTTCAGGAGTTTATCGTAGAGAGGAATATGTAGATAAAGCTTTGGTGCAACTTGGTATTAAAAATTACCAATCAAACGAAGGACTTTGGACATATTTCGCACCAAAATATAAAATGGTAAAGGGTAACCTACCAACAGATATTGTGAAAAGTGGTTTCCATCGTGAATATGAAGTTTTCAACTACAAGGCTGCACAAAAGGCATACTACTTGCAACGCCATCCAGAGCAGAAGAGATCTGCGTTTGAAATTCTTGGAGCTCTTTATATTATCAATCATTTATCCAAATATGGAAAAAAAGATAATGGAATATACTACAATGGTTTACATTTTAGGAATCAAGCAGACGTAGAAAATTACAAGAACGCTAATGGTTTGAAATAAAAAGCTTTGCCATGAATGTAATCGCAAAAAGGGTTACAATCCATATTTCCGAGGATTGCAACCCTTTTTCTTTTGTTTTTATCCTATTATTTGTGGTAAGAAACCAAGTTTTATTATCTCAGTATCTATTCTTTCAACTTTTTACATAGAAAAACTCGGGCTGCTTAGGCTCCGCATAGGCCTTCTCGAATTTCCAGCTGACAGCCTTGTACAACAAGCCTCCGAAGTGGCGGGCATGCTCAGGACAAACCACGATGCATCGTCCACAAGAGATACATTTCTTTTCATCGGTCTTGTAAGGCTTATCCATGTCGATGGCATCTGCGGGGCACATCTTTGCGCAAGCATGACAGGATGTACATTGCTCCTTACTTCCTTCGGGATACAAGGGAATAGGTTTTGTATCACGATAAGGACGATTGCCATTCACCATCAGTCGGCTGACGGCAGACATCTTTGAAATCTGGGATAGAATGTCACAGCTCTTTGCAGCAAAGCTATGGAGTTTTTCTATATCTTCCCCATCAGGTCTCCCTTCTGCTACTCTTGGAAATATAGAGTGCTGGGCTATAGCGGCTGCAGCAGATACCAGCTTGAAGCCGTGTGCTTCCACTATATCCTTCATTTCTATAAGCGTGTCATCGTATGCCCTATTGCCATAAACACATACTATGATGGCTGGAGTATTGTTTCCCAGAAAGCGCTTTAAAGATCGAGCTGCCATTTCCGGAACCCTACCGGCATAAGATGGCACACCCACAATCAGCAGGTCACCATCACTACCGAGCGAAATATCATCCTTCAGTACATCTAAAGTGATGTCATACTCCTTAACAGGTTTCTCAAACTGGGATGCAATCTCGCGAACGATGCGCTTTGTTGAAAAAGTGGCACTATAATAGGCCAAATGGATGTTCTTAATATTCATAATGTCATTGTTTATTGAATGCAAAGATACTATTTTTATGCAAAACATGCGCATGATTTCAATATTTTTGTTGCCTTGGTGATAATATCATTGAAACGATACCATCTATAAGTTATAAAAACTAAAAATAGATAACTTTTATCACTTATAAGTGAAACTTTTCGTATATTTGCAAAAAGTTTCATTTATAAATGATAAAAATATGGCAACTATTATTCGTCAATCATATATCGACAAGATAGAAAGGTATCTTGGTAAGGAGACTATCATCGTATCCTCAGATTGGGCACACAGTGTATTCCCAATCTGAGGATTCTTTTATTCCTCCCCATTCAAGCATTCGCCCGTCTCATAACTCTTCGTCATATCCTTTAAGACACCAATCATCTCCTGCCTCAAGTTCTCGGGTTTCAGTACGATGATATTTCTGCCATGCCACAACAGTTCCTGAAGGAAATCACGGCTGGGGCGAATGGTGAGGGTATATTCCCGATACATGCCATCTTTCGATTCCTTTACTTTCTGCTGACTCTCGTGCAGCGGAACCTCCTCAATGTAGTTGTATTCCGGATAGAAGGCACGGATGCGGATTTTCTCCACCGTTACATCTTCCATCCGATAGATGCCAAAGCTATCTTCATAATAATTCTCTGGAGTCAGGAACTTCTTCATCTTTGCCGGCAACGGATGCTTCTCGCAAATAAGCTTCAGGAAACTGATGCGGTCGAAAGGAAGACAGCGAACGAGCTTCTTCTCATCCTGTTCAGCACTTGAATTGGCTTTCCCTTCGGACGCCGAACGTTGTTTCTTAACTCCCACAACGTACCACCGTTGTTTGAAATATCTCACGAAAGCCGGTTGTAGCACGATATCGCTCTCTGCCCCGAACCCCGAAACGTATTTAAACTTCAGCAGATATTGCTTATCTATCGCTGCAAGAATATCATCCAGATATTCCGTGTTGTATGGCGGCGTATCGAGCATCACCTTGTTATGAAATTTCAGCATATCACCAAGCGAAGCCAACCGCAGGGAACTCAGCATCCATTCCGTCACATCATCATTAGCGATCGGATCACGCTTCAGATAATACCGATAGCCGTCGCTCTTGTCGCATTCCACAGTAATGCCAAACTGCGACTGGATATTTTCACGATAACGATGAAAGGTACGTTTGTCCAGCTCATCCTCATCCTGATTAGCGTTGGCATCACGCCACTCATTAGCAATTTCCTCAAAGGTAAGATGCTTACGATCCAAGAGGCCAATCAGCCAACTATAGAATTTTACACGATTGTCCATAATCTCTAAAAATCTAATGAATATTTACAAGAAATGCCTAAAAAGAAAAGGAGAAAAGATAGCCAACAAAATGGTAATGCTAAATGCTGGCGTTTCTGACTTTTGTCATATACCAATGCGCGATACACTTGTGCCCGATGCTTGAAATGAACTGTGAACAAACTCGTCTCTTTGCATGAAACACATGAATTTTTAATAATGCTAACACAGACCTATTGCCTGATGTCAGTTTCTTGCTGCCTCTATCTTTTCTCCGAAAATTTTAATCTACTCAATGAAAATTTCAATCCTCGCTCCATTATCGGGGCAAGTCTTGCAAATCCACCAAATCTACAGTCCAGTTCAAACTCTGAATTTTCAGGTCGAGTTCCCGATACTGCTTGGCATAGGTATCTGCCTCCTTACGAAGAGCCTTTATATCTATGGTTCTAACATATTTCAGTTCGTTTCTGCCAAAGCGAGTATCGTTGGCTGCTACGTAGTTCACCACCTCTTTCAATGCCTTGACACGCATCGACAAGACGTCTCTCTTGGCTATCAATCGAGTCAAGGAGTCTCC
>JAJWOH010000222.1:0-2968 GCA_021635485.1 Segatella copri
TATCTTATTTCTCTGCTGCAGCCTCCTCATCAGTTTCCTCTTCATCATCGTTGAAGCTCTTGAGATCCTGCATAGAAAGCTGACGGTTGATAGATGCATTGAAAGAGATGATGGTCTCGCTGCGAGACAATCCCAGTGGCTGCAACTTATCATGGATGATTTCCAGGAGATGATGGTTGTTCAGCGCGTAAATCTTGATAAACATATCAAAACCACCTGTAGTATAGTGACACTCTACAACCTCAGGAATCTTCTTCAACTCCTCTACAACCTGGTCAAACTTCTCAGGCTCCTTCAGATAGAGACCCATATAGGCACAAGTTTCGTAACCTATCTTTTCTGGGTCGATGATGAATTGTGAACCCTTGATGATACCAAGATTTGTAAGTTTAGCTACACGCTGATGTATGGCAGCACCGCTCACATTGCAAGCGCGTGCCACTTCCAAAAATGGAATACGGGCATCCTGAGAAATCAGCTTCAGAATCTGCCTATCTAATGAATCTAAAATTTGTTTTGACATAATACTAATAATTTGGTTGCAAAGATAATACAAAAAATTAATAAAAGCAATTTTTTAAGAGAAAAACATGATAAATTAATATTATTTTCCTTTTTCTGTGGCAGAATAGCTTATTTTTAGTGCTTTTGCTTGGCGCAAAGCCTGCTTTACGTCTGTTATCACACCCATCTTGGTTTCCTGATCTGCTTTGATTGATACGGTCATCAGCTTCTGGTCTTCCGGTGACATACGCTTCTTTTCTGCCGAAATGTAATCCATCACTTCGGGAGCCGAAGCAAACTTATCATTCAACTGAATCTGGGTACCGGTACCATACTTAGCCTGCATCTCTTTGGTTGGCTTACCTATATAAATATGGCTCACCGCCGATTTCTTGGTCAGGCGGGTGAGTTCCTTGCCTTGTGGCAAACGGCAGTCTACCTTCAAGGTAACCTGGCGCATGTGGGTAACAATCATAAAGAAGAACAGTACGGAGAAAATGAGGTCTGGCAGAGAAGATGTATTCAACCCTGGCACTTCATGCGATTTCTTATGAAAATTCATCATTGTTTACCTCCTTTCTGCTGTTCAGTAGCTGTTTCTATAGAATTTTCTTCCCCTTGCTTTTCTTCAGCATTGGCATCAACACGCTGGTCGGCATGAGTCATTGCGTTGGCATACGACTCTGTGATGCGCTGCGGACAGATGTTGCGCACCTGTTCTTTCTGGTCATTGTTCAAGAGGGCATAATCCCTGTGATATTTCTTCTGGGCTGTTTCGTTGCGAAGCTGGCTGTATGCCTCCATCAGCTGGTTTTGCATCAGGAAATAGAGATTGTAGTCGGCATCGCGGTCACTCTCGATAGAGATGAGATGTTTCTTGCCCAGACGGTGTACAAAGCGGATGGTTTCCTGCTTGAGCTGGCTTACCTGCATCGGCTTGCCGTTTACCAGGAGCGTATCGCCAGCCGTCAGGCGCAGCTCCATGAGGTTAGCCTTGTCTACCACCGTCTGCTGCTGTTCCTTCTTCTGCGGTTCAGGTGAAGGGAGTTGGCGCAACAGTCCCTTATCCACATCCATTGATGTGGTGACAAGGAAGAATATCAACAGCATGAACGAGATGTCGGCTGTAGATGTGGTATTCAGTCCCGGGGTTTCGTGTTGCTTCCTTCTAATCAGCATATTTAATCCTTATTTATAGAATAGAGAGCCCAGAGAGCTCTCTTAGTTTTTCTTTCGAGTATAACGTGTGGCACCGAAACAGACGGCACCGATTCCTGCCACCAGCATCAGGAGCGATGTGATGACAAACATATCTGAAAGCTTGAGCCAGAGCCAGTCGGCATAGTTCTCGCCATTGATGAGCATCGGAGCAGAACCACCCAAAAGGAAGGTAAGCAGCAAAACTGCCAAAGTTCCAATCCATGTGATGCGGAAGATGCGGCACACGGGAATGCCATTCACTACAGCCTCCGACTTGCTGCTGCGATAATCTCTGATCATCGAAAAGACTGCCAGCCCCACACCTCCTATCAGAAAGAGCCACATCAGCAGGATGAGCACATCGGTAAAGAGAGGCGCATTGAAGTCAGGGTTCTCTTCGAAAGGCAGATCGTAGCCTACCAAAAAGAACAGACCGAAAACCAGCACCGCCAGTCCTATCATGATATAGAACACCTGCTGCGATATCTTTTCGGCTGACTTCGTCTTCTGCTTTGAAAATTGAAATTTAACCATTTCTCTCTTCGTTTATTTATTCTTGGCAATAATATCCATTAAAGTAACCGCCGACTCCTCCATCTGACTTGTCAGGTGCTCCACCTTAGAAAGGATGTAGTTATAGAAAACCTGAAGGATGAGGGCTACGATGATACCGAAGATGGTAGTGATGAGCGCCACTTTCATACCCGAAGCAACGATAGTAGGACTGATATCGCCCGCCTGCTGAATCTGGTCGAACGACATGACCATACCGATTACGGTTCCGAGGAATCCGAGCGATGGCGCCATAGCGATAAAGAGTTTGATCCAGGAGCAGCCTTTCTCCAGATTAGCCGCCTGAACGGTACCATATCCGCTTACCGAGCGCTCGATGTCATCAAGACTCTCGCTGATATGCATCAACCCCTGGTAGCAGATAGAAGCCACCGGTCCGCGGGTATTCCGGCAGAGCGTCTTAGCCCCTTCCACATCGCCAGCCGCCACCTTCTGGTCGATATCCTGCATCAACTTCTTGGCGTTGATTTCGGAGAGACTCAGATAGATGATGCGCTCGATACAGAAAGCCATACCCACGATGAGGGCGATGGCAACGAGAGACATAAATCCCGCATTACCCTCTATAAACTTTGTCTTAAGAGCTTGATGAAATCCCATGTTCTCTTCTTGAGCCATCATAGGCAGAGAACACATCCATGTGAAAACCAATATTGCAAAACGTGCAATAGCTGTATTTTTCTTCATATAC
>JAJWOH010000223.1:0-2956 GCA_021635485.1 Segatella copri
GTAAGCATCCAACCCCTATGACAATACAACTCCATCCCCAGTGTTTACTGGGGATACAGGGTATTTTAAGAAATTGGACTTTTCTGATTTTTAAACAGGTTTAACTAAAAGTGCCTCTGTCATCAAGGCATAATCCCTTCTTCCAGCTACAATCATGTCAAAGAATCCCCTGAAGAAATCCAGTGGAGCCATTGCCATTAGCTTGCAGGTTTCAACGAAAGTAAGGAAGGCCGCTGTAACTCTGGCACCCTGCTCACTGCTAAATCCACCGAAGTTCTTTCGGAGATTTGTGAATGGGCGGACTGCGCGTTCACAACAGTTGTTGTCTATCAAGACGCTACCTATCTTCGTATATGCCATCAGCTCTTCCCAATGCTTGGTCATATATGTCAAGGCTTGTTGCAACTTAGCAGAGAGCTTAATCTCGTTTTTCTCAAACTGTTTCAACAGTGCCGTCGCTTGCTGATAGAGGTCGTGTAAAACTGGTAGGGATTCCTCACCTCGATGCTTGACTATCTCTTTTTCTGTGCGACCCAACACTTGATTTTCAACTTCGACCTTATATAATATACCGATCAAGTCTATGAATGCCTGTGCCAAGGTATCCTTGTAGTCACGACTCGCCGAGACAAACAGTCTTCTAACGTGCGACCAGCAACATACATGAGTACAGTCCTTCAACTTATTGAAGTAAAGGTATGCAGCATAGGCATCGGTCATCAACGTGCCCTTGAAGTCACCAAGAAACTCCTTGATAACCTCTTTCTTACGACTGCCATGCAGATAATAGCAGACCTTGGTGGTCAAGTTGACAATGACCCACATATATCGTTTCTTATAATGCACCTCACCATTGGCATCCGTCACCTTGGTGTCAACCCAGGACTCATCACAATAAATCGTTGAGCCAGGTTTCAATAGCCATTGTTTGATGGTCTCCTGACAATTCTCCAAGAACTCTGCCCCATGTCGCAACCAGTTGAAAATAGTAGACTTAGACATACGCATCTTCTCATTAACCATGCGATACATCTCACGTCCACTCGTTATCGCATACTGAAAGCGATTGACAATCAAGTCTGAAAGCATGCCACTCGTACTGCTGGTATGAGGAACCATGCTTGGCATGTCATACTTTGACTCATCGACAAAAGTGCAAGCACGCTGCTCTACCCCTTCATCTTTTGGCACGAAGAAAGCGAACTCGTTGCCGTCCTTGTCACGTACCCAAGCATAAAGGTAGCGGTCCTGACGTGTCATACTGATTCGGTCAAACTGGTCGACAGGTCTGGTATAGCGAATGAACTCCAAACCCATAGCCTTAAGCTTGTCCTTGTCACAATCATGAACCACAAGAACTTCAGCCTTCATAGTCTTGTAGTGGTCCGGGCGTTGGCTCAAATCCTTTTTGGGATTGGTCGCCTCTGTGTCGGTAACTTCGTCTGAATCATCAGAATCGGAAGGTTGCTCACATCCATTCTCGATGTATTCCCCCTCTTCCTCATCCTTGGTCTTGCCTGTATTTACCGACTTGTCACCAGTTTGCTTCTCATTGTTCTTGCCATGCATCTTACGCCTACGGGCTTGCAGTTCTCCAGTAAGCTTGTCAACCTGATCCTGCAAACCGGCAATCTTACGATCTGCCTCTGCCTGTAGTTCCTTCTGCTTATTACCCAAGGCAATATTGGCATCCAGAAGTGTCTGGACAGTCTGAACCAATTCCTTTATCTGATCTAGATATTGCTTACGTTCCATATCCGATAATCCATTACTTGCCGAAGAATTGTCTACCTCCAGCAAGTAATTGGAATGCATTATCATGCGCTCTATGTCTATATGTATATCTGCCATAATATGAAACGTTTGCAGATGCAAAGATAATTATATTATGAGACTCCACAAAACGCATAAAACTTATTTAACAATCTAACATTCAGTATTTTACGCTGTTTTAGAGACTTAACGTTAGTCGTAATACCACCCTATGTCAGACATGTTTGCAGTATCGCAAAACATCGAAAACAGGGCTTAACAAGCCAACCTTAAAGCTTTCCGCAACACTCTGAATATCATTTACTTAACTCTATTTTACCAAAAAAAAACGAATACACTTTTTCAGAAATTAACTATCATTTTCGCCATCAAGCTGCTTCCTCATAGCATTTTAGCTCTATTGGACCTATGCTTTTTACAACAGGGCATGAAAGCATAGCCACTAGATACTTCCACTCCAACACATAAATTGGAAGGACACCTTCAAACTCTAGACGGACAAAACTCATGTTCTTGTCAAACTTCTGATAATACATCTGACACTCATTATGTTCATGTCTGATGATCTTTACTATCTTTTGATCCTTGGAAGTAAACACGTAAGCGGTGCCATCCTCTAGATCTTCGCCCAAAGAGCGTATCACTCCACAAAGCTTGTCATAACCTCCACGCATATCCTGATAGTTGGGAATATACTTATATTTTACGGCACCATTTAAGCTAAACATAAGGCTTGAAGTTTAGAGATAAAACTTTGAAGACCAGAATAGCTCAAATTATGATGCTCTATCTTCATACCATTGCTAAGCCCAAGATTGACATACTTGATGACAACGGCATCCTCGGTCGGAGCTGGAGATAAACCGGCTGAAGGATTACCCTGCTTGGATGGTGTTGGAACTGCACTGGTTGAATCTGGCGCACCTGCAACAACACACTCCACAACATTTGGAGCCTGGAACTTCTTCTTGTACCACTTTTCAAATACATGATAAGGAACTCCATTGGATTCGAAAAATTGATTTACCGAAATACCTGATGGTACCGCCTCCGCTTTATAGCGTTGCCACAGGCTCTCAAGATCTTTACTACTTATTGCCATACTTATAACATTTAATGTTTAACATGGCGCAAAGGTAGCACTTATTGTCCAAACCGCCAAAATAGGGGTTGGATGCTTACT
>JAJWOH010000076.1:0-2172 GCA_021635485.1 Segatella copri
GAAATATCCAAACACCCCAAGACATCCACGCCAGCAATATCGGATGACAGAGCTGGCAAAGACTTGGAAAGAAGGGTATGAGAAAAAGAATAAATAACATCATAATAAAAATAGAAAACAAAAACAAGTAATGAAGAAAAAAGCAACGGTCCTTATCGCCTCTATCATGGCGTTCTGCGGAATCAACACCGCTCACGCTGACGAGGGAATGTGGACGATTTACAACTTGCCTAACGCTGTGTATGAGATGATGCAGCGCGAAGGCTTCAGTATGACTTACGACCAGCTCTACAACGGCGAGAATGCCTTGAAGAATGCTGTGGTCAACTTCTCTGGCTATTGCTCGGGCGTAGTCGTTTCTCCAGATGGTTTGGTATTTACCAACCACCATTGCGGTTTCGAGGCTATCAGAAGCCACTCTACCGTAGAACACGACTACATGCTCAACGGTTTCTTTGCTAAATCTTACGCAGAGGAATTGCCTAACGAGAATATGTTCGTCAGCTTCATGGTTGAACAGAAGGATGTAACCGATAAGGTGATGAGCCTCGGATACGAGAAACTCGACAACAAGAAGCGCGATGAACTCATCGATTCTCTGGAGAACGAGATGACTAAGGAGGCGAAGAAGAACGATTCTACCCTCCATATCACCGTTCAGCCTTTCTACGAGGGCAACAAATGGTACGCTACTACTTACCGCGACTTCACCGACCTGCGTCTGGTTTTCACAGTACCAAAGTCTATGGGTAAGTTTGGTGGCGATACAGACAACTGGATGTGGCCTCGCCAGACCTGCGACTTCTCTGTATTCCGCATCTATGCCGACCCAAAGACCAATGGTCCTGCTGCCTACAGCAAGGATAATGTGCCTTATCATCCAAAGCGTTGGGCACAGGTTTCTCTCCAGGGTTACAAGGATGGTGACTATGCGATGACCATGGGTTACCCAGGCAGCACAGAGCGTTATCTCTCAAGCTACGGAATCCAGACCATGCGCGATGCTGAGAATGCGCCTCGTGCCCAGGTTCGTGGCGTAAAGCAGGAGGTAATGCAGAAGCACATGCGTGCCGACGAGGCTGTCCGCATCAAGTACGACAGCAAGTACGCCAGCTCTTCCAACTACTGGAAGAATGCCATCGGTATGAACAAGTGTATCGACTCTATCGGCATCGTGAATCTGAAGCGTGAGTACGAAACCCGTCTCCGTGCTTGGCAGGATACAGCCAAGGCAGCCAACGACCTCGCCCACAAGGTAGATTTCGACAAACTCGCCAAGCTCTACAAGGAGAGCGCAGACGTGAAGTATGCCTGGACCAACTTCTCTGAATCTTTCACCAGAAGAAGCAACATCGAGTTCTCTACCCGTGCCATCAAGCTCCAGACCAACATGGAAGTGAAGGGTCCTGAGAAGAACAAGAAGAAGCAGTATCATGAGTTTGAAGATAACTCTGCAGAATGGGATATGGCACTCGATAAGGAGGTGCTCGCTACCCTCTTGAAGAACTACAAGGAGCACGTAGATGCAAAATGGTTGCCTAAGTTTTACAAGACCATCGACGCTGAGTTTGGCGGCAACTACGCCAAGTATGTGGATTATCTCTGGGAGAAGTCGCTCATCATGAAGAAGGGCGCCAAGCTCTATTTCAACAAGAAGGGATATGAGAAGGATCCAGGCGTAAGCTTCGGTATGGATTTGAACGATGTATATGGCGATTTCGCTGCTCAGATGGGCAGCATCAACGACAGCATCGCCGAGCAGGAGAAGTATCTCTGTGCTGCCAAGCTCCGTATGGAGGAAGACATGCCTCACTACAGCGACGCCAACTTCACCATGCGATTGAGCTATGGTCAGGTAGGCGGTTTCGACCTCGGTGGCAAGCCATCTGGTTATTACACCACAGCCGAGAGCATCGTTGAGAAGATGAAGAAGGGCGATAAGGTTATCGATTACTACGCTGAGCCTATCATGCACGAGCTTCTCTCTGAGAAGGATTTCGGCAAGTACCAGGACAAGACGACGGGCAAGATGCAGCTCTGCTTCCTCACCAACAACGATATTACCGGCGGTAACTCTGGTAGCCCTATGTTCAACGGCAAGGGCGAGTTGATTGGTCTTGCCTTCGATGGCAACTGGGACAGCCTCAGCTCTGACATCAACTTCGACAAGCG
>JAJWOH010000076.1:2272-16895 GCA_021635485.1 Segatella copri
TTGCCTTCGATGGCAACTGGGACAGCCTCAGCTCTGACATCAACTTCGACAAGCGTCTGGCTCGCTGCATCGGTGTGGATATTCGCTATGTGCTCTACCTGATGGATAAGTGGGGTCACGCAGACCGCCTCTTGAAGGAGATCAATGCGAAGTAAATCCTATCTCTGAATCAACAGAGATGATATAAAGGTTTATCCTGGAATAAAGATTAGTCTCAGGATGATATAAAAAGAGCGGAAAATCAGCTGTTAACTGTTAACCCTGTTAACTCCTGGCTTTCCGCTCTTATTTTATTTAGTCTTTCTATTCTTGTTATCTTGCTGATTTTCAGTTTATTTTTATCTTACAGATTCGCAACCTACAGAATTCCAATTAATACTGCGAGATATTATTCAGCTCCTTCAATGAAACCTGACGAGGCTTCTCGACAAGTTTCTTCTTCAATTCATCCACCATTATTTCAGAAGATGGATTGAAAGAAGCAGAGCGCATATAATCAATTATACTCTGATAGAAAGCCTTGCCTTCCGGATATTTGGCAGCCTTCTCCAAATCACTCATGCAGACGAGAAGCTTTCCGGCTCCCACCTTCCATTCCATCACCAAACCCAACTTATGATTTCGCTCGATATTATCTATCACCTGAACTACCGGGCGATAATCCTTGGCGAAGTTGTCAAGCACCAGCGGATGCGATTCCTTGATAACTGGGAACCATTGCCAGTTGGTGTGCATCTCCGTAGGGAATCCCTTGAATATCGGATGTTCCGGATTCGTAAGAATGCCCAGGGTTCCTGGAGAAACTTTCTTCTTATTGTTCTCGCAGATGGTCTTGAACATGCGATAGTTCCAGTAATCGGTCTGGAAGAGTCCGCCAACAGTATAAGGAGTAGCATTATCTGCCTGCGAAAGCGTATCATCGGCAGCCACGAAATGGCTGGAAGCCGTAGGCATCCAAAGCACCTTTCCGCCCTTTTCCAAGACTTTCACCACTTCATCATTCAAATCCTTGGCTATGATGACGCCCTTCTTTTCCAAAGCCTTCTTCGGATAAACCCAAAGTTCGTAGGAGTTTCTCGCCTCTGTTCCTTCAATGTTTAATGTAAGAAGCAGCTTGGTAGGTTTCTGCACGTGGAAAACACCATTCAGTTCACCCACATCCACCAAACCTTCATCGTATGAAAAGATGTTCAATACTCCCTCATCTTCAGCCATCAAGTCGCCCACATTCTTTCTCACTTCACCATCCTTGGTGCTGAAAGTTCCATCATCCATACAGAACAATCCGTTCTCGGCAGCCAGATGCCATTTCAGTTTCTTGCCCTTCAGCGAAGAACCGCCATAATTGGCTACCTTTACCTTAGCCTGAATCTTCTCGCCATCCTCGAAGCAGAACTTCTTCATTTCCAGCAGAGGAACCACTGGCGAACACCACTGGCGCCATTCCTCGGGCGTAGTGATTCCCTTACTCTCCATAAACGCATCCAGAATGCCTACGAAAGCACTTCCCTGACCGGGATAATCCTGAATGTCGAGCAGTTGGAAGCCCGCCATATTCCGGGTTCTCAAATCCATCTCTATATCGGCTTTATAGAGTTTCACGCTCCATAAGCCCGAAGCCTTGTGGAAATCATCAGCCTGCGAGAGCATTCCGGCAGCAGCCAGCCTGCGGCGGAACACTTCAAAGTTATAAGGATGAAGCACTCCGGTGTATTTCTTTATTTCCCGATAGTCAGGATAGGTCTGAAACTGGCCTGTTTCGTGAGAGATGATTGGGATTCCTGCCTTATCGCAAGCCTCATCAAAATTCATCGTAGAATTAGGATGGAAATGATTGATCATTCCTCCATCGTAGGCATCGGCAAACGAGAAGGAACCACGGGTATGGGTATTGTATTTGCCCCATCCCTCGCCTCCGATTCGACAGGTGGTGAAGTAATCCATTCCCTCTTTTATTCCCTGATAACCGAGATAGTAATTGCTTCCGAAAGTATAATATTTATCGGGTGCAATCTTGCGGAAATCATCCACAAACTCCTTCATCTTGTCGATGTCGCCCCAGAGTTCATTACCCAGCGCCATCATTCTGAAAGAAGGATGATGACCATATTCTCTGAGGATGTTCTCGCCTTCCTGATGCAGGAACGCAATCAGCCTTTCATCCTTTTTATCAAAAGACCCCCAGAAAGGAAGCTCCGGCTGGAGATAGATTCCCAGACTGTCCGCTGCAACGAAAGCCGCCTCCGGCGGGCACCAGGAATGGAAGCGCACATGATTGATTCCATATTCCTTGCAGGTTCCGAGATACTTCATCCAGCCTTCCACGCTCATCTCCACATGTCCCGTCAGTGGCCATACAGCCGCATCGTGCTTGCCACGGAGGAATATCCTATGACCATTGGCGTAGAAGTGGGCGCCCTTGATATAAAAATCCTTGGCGAAATCAGGCATCTGAAGGGCGGAAGGAGAAGCTACAGAACGGCTAGGGATTGCTCCTGTTAGAGTTTCTGCCGATTTGCTATCAGCAGAACCGACAAGCAGGAGTTCAATCCTTCCGATAATTCCATTCCAGTTGGTCTGCGTATCTTCCGTATAAGCATGACTGGAGCCGTAAACCTGATCAGGCACACCTCTTCCATTATCCACCACGATTTCCAGAAGATGCTTGCCCGGCTTTACCTTCTTTGGCAGAAGATAGCGCTGAGGAGTAGATATGAAGTTACAGGAATCCACCAGCTCTCCATCCACATACACCCATGTCGGTCGGGTACGTTCCAGGAAGAGTTCTACCGGCTTCTTCTTCCAGTCCTTCGGGATATTGATGGTTCTGGAATATCTAGCAGCTCCTTTATAGGCATAGAGTCTCGTAAGATGCGTTGTTTCCATCGTATCTTTTGGAGCGAATCCCAGATGGTTCGTGTCGATGGTACCGGGAAGGATGGCGCGCTTCACCTCACCCTGCGAGGCATGCTTACTCTTGGCAAAAGCACTACCGCTCTTTCCCAACTCTACATTCCATTCACCAGCGAGCGAAATGCTCTGTGCTTGCAAGCCCAGACTTACCAGTCCCAGACAAGCGATAAGAATAGATTTCTTCATTTACTTATTACAGAATATCTTTTAGGGTTAAAATTGCGTATAAAGATACAATAAATTTGATGTTTACGGCTGCAAATATACAAAAATTGCGGTAAAAACACCGCAATTCATCAAAGAAATTGCTGTATTTTTACCGCAAAATATGAATATTGCATCAAAACATCCCTTTGATGCAGGCTTTCATCTTATTAAAAATCGCTGCCTAAATTACTTCTTCTTAGGTCTGCGACGAGCCCAGCCTTCTTCCTCGAAGTTTGGCTCCTCGCCCTTGAGCTTCACGTTGTCGTTGTTCTGGAAGAACTGGCGCCAATCGCCTGTATCCTCCTGAGGACGAGATTTTCTGCCGCCACGAGATTCGCCACGGCTTCCACGTCCGCCCTTTCCACGAGAATCACGAGAGTCTCTTGCATCATCAGAAGAACCTCTACGGCTGCGACCTCCTCTTTCAGAACCACGGCCGCCTCTGCCCTCAGAACTGCGTCCGCCACGGGCTGCTCTGCCATGACCTTCCTCATCAGCATCGTTACATCTTACGGTTCTGCCCTTGTACTCAGTACCGTTCAATGCCTTCATCACGCGCTTAGCATCCTCCTCAGGCACCTCGATGTAGGCAAACTTACTCAGCAGGTCGATGTGACCTACCTCCTGGCGACCCTTCACGTGCTTGTTCAGATACTGCATGATTTCGCCCGGATAAAAACCATCCGCCTTACCCAGGTTGATGAACAGTCTCTTGAAACCAGCCTCAGTCTCATGCTTTCTGCGACCATTGGAAACCTTGCCACGGCCTTCGCCACGACTTCCACGGCCTTCGCCGCCACGGGAACCTTTGCCTGTTTCTGGCTTCACAATCTCAGGAGCGTTCTTATAGTAATCGAGGAACTTACCGAAGGTGATAGTCACCATCTTTTTGATGATGTCCTCCTTGTCAATGTACTCAAACTGGCGGTTGATTTCTGCCATGTATGGTTCAATCTGATCCTCATCCACATCGGTCTTCATGATGTCGTCCATGGTCTTGAAGAGCTGCTTCTTGCAGATTTCCTCTGGGGTTGGCAAAACGCCGTCCACGAAGTCCTTACCAATCTGCTTCTCAATCTGGCGAACCTTGAACTTCTCTCTGGTATGAATGATAGAGATGGATGTTCCCTTCTTGCCGGCACGACCGGTACGACCGCTTCGGTGGGTGTAACTTGCCACATCATCAGGCAAACCGTAGTTGATAACGTGAGTCAGATCATCTACGTCCAAGCCACGAGCAGCCACATCGGTAGCCACCAGGAACTGAACGGTATGGTTGCGGAACTTCTGCATGGTGAGGTCACGCTGCTGCTGGCTCAAGTCGCCGTGCAGTGCCTCAGCATTATAACCATCCTTGATGAGCTTATCAGCAATATCCTGAGTCTCCAGCTTGGTGCGGCAGAAGATAATCGCAAAGATGCGTGGATAGAAATCCACCACGCGCTTCAGGGCGAGATACTTGTCCTTGGCATTTACCAGATAGTAGATGTGGTTTACATGCTCAGCACCCTCGTTGCGCGAACCAACCACGATTTCCTTGTGGTCGTGCAGATAGTTGAGGGCAATCTTCTCGATGTCCTTGCTCATGGTAGCCGAGAAGAGCAGGGTGTTTCTATCTTCAGGAACATTCTCGAAGATAGAATTGATACTTTCAGAGAAGCCCATGTTCAGCATCTCGTCAGCCTCATCAAGCACCACGTTGTTCACATGCTCCAACTGAGCCACGCCACGATTAATCAAATCGAGCAGACGGCCAGGGGTAGCCACGATAATCTGCACACCATGCTTCAGGGTGCGAATCTGGCTTCCGATGTCGGTACCGCCATAAACTGCGGCAATATGCAAACCGTCGATGTACTTAGCAAAACTGTTCAAATCGTCTGCTATCTGGAGGCAGAGCTCACGTGTAGGACTGAGGATGATAGCCTGTGTCTGCTTGCTGCTGGCATCAGTCTTCTGGATAACCGGAATACCGTAAGATGCAGTCTTACCCGTACCGGTCTGCGCCAACGCAATCACGTCGTTCTTATTACCAAGCAAATATGGGATAACTTCTTCCTGAACTGGCATTGGATTCTCAAATCCAAGCTCTTCAATGGCACGGCGAATCTCCTCGCTCACGCCCAATTCTTCAAATGTCTTCAAATCTTTTTAACCTTAATTCATTATAATCAAAATGGAAGGCCGAATTCACCCTCCCAGCCATGAATTAGGGTGCAAAATCCTTCCAAAACGCTTGCGGCAATCCCACACATTTATTAAGATTGCCTAAATTCGGGTGCAAAGATACGAAAAAAATGCGAGTTTCTTGCAGATTTCTGCAATATTTTATTACCTTTGCATGAAAGTTACAACAAACAGATAACCAAGAAAACTTGAAATATATGAAAAAAGTTATTTTCACCCAAGAATGGATTGCTTTGCATCCATACGAAAAAGCAGACGAAACTGATCTGTATTATACAGAACTCGCCAACGAAATATACCACGCTCTTGACGAGGCGTGCTACACCCATAACTTCAAGAATATGGATGACGCCAAGCAGCTGGCACTCAGCATTGCCGGTTATTTCGAAGATGTGATTTCGGGCACAGGCATCTGGAAGACTTTTACGGAAGAATGCAAGCAGCGTTACGGCGTCTACATTCCTTTCTATGAGAAAGAAAGCGAATTCATCAAGAGTCCGCTCAACGAAGATGATCCGGCTTACGACCCTGAGGAAATCAACATCGCTGATGTCAAGTTCCTGCTCTGGCACCATTACCAGCAGAGCAGTTTCGTACAGGAAGCTGTTCCTTTCCTCTTCGGAACTCTGGAACTGGCTGCCAAACTTGCCTATATCATCCTCGACAGAGAGTATGAAACGGCCCCGGAAAACGAGCGTCTTCTGACTTATCTCAGCGAAATGCCTGAGATAGAGGGCAACGCTGAAACGACCGAAGAGGAAATCGAGAAGAACAAGGAGTTGGATGAGATTCACCGTCGCGACACCCTGGCGTGGTTCCATTATGGCTGCTATTTCAACGTGGGCAACCAGAAGCGCCTGCAGTTTACCCTCCAGCAGATGGCAAACTCGCCTCAGGGTCTCACCGAACCGCTCGCTTATTCTGTACAGATGGAAATGACCATCGTCGGCAGAAACAATCTTCTGGCGCTCACTTCTTACGAATGGCTCCGCAAGATTTGCAGGAACATGCCTACCCATAAGCTCTGGGAAGATGAGGAGTTCAGGAAGAAGGCTACTGAGCAATATGAAAAGGTAGATCATGAGAAGGCGATTCACGACTACAATCTGCTCAAGGCGAAGGGATACGAAGACAAGTTCATCTTCCTGGAAGATGTGAAGACGCTGAAGGAATTCCTCAAGGAGATTGACTTCGAGTTGCCAAAGGACATCCGATTCCCTCAGAAATACGAGAAAGGCATCATCTTAAGCGGAAGTCCGTATACAGGCATCAACATCAGTTTCGGTCTGGCTCATTGCATCGCATCGCCTGAGAACCCATACTATGTACAGGAGCGTGCAGAGACCGACAGCTTTGGCATTATCAGCGGCAATGGTCTCCCATTCCCTTACGAAATTGTCTGCAAACTGATAGAAAACAACCTGATTCCTGACGCCAACATCTTTACAAGCCAGTATGTAAAGAAAGAAGGCTTGAAGATTACGCAGGCCCACCTCCAGTTCCTTGCCGATTACTACCTGATGGGCAGAAAGGATAAAGACCTGTCGCCTAAGGAGTTGTGGTAAAGACGCATTCAGCACACTCAAAAAGTTTACTACGCTAACGCCATTTTTTAAGGGGTTAGCGTAGTAGACTTTTACAGATTTATAGAAGAAAGAGCGGAAAATCAGCTGTTAACTGTTAACTCTGTTAACCCCAGCTGTTCTTCCGCTCTTTTTTATTTTAGTATTTTCTCAGTTAGTTATTTCAAAATCACTAATTAAAAAAATCCCTGCGCTTGATTATCCAAGCTGCATAATCGGGAGTAATGGAATAAAGACACAAGCAAAACACTTCTGCTCTTGCTCAGTCTTGAGCAAGAGAAGCGTCTTTCCGATACGCCTTCTGCCTATCATCACAGTGAAAAGGGAATGCTCAGCCGATTTTTCCCAGTTCCTGCGCAGTATCTCTATCTCCTTTTTCCGATCATAAAACTTCATAATGTAACAGCCGTTAAATTAATGTATATTAAACAAACTGTGCAAAGATACAATATTTTGTCGTCAAAATCCTCAAATCTCAAACAAAAACATACTTTTGGTGGATTTAAAGGCAAAAAGTTAAAATCTAAGATAGATTAATCAGTATCTATCGCACATATTCAACAATAAGCTTAGGCAATATGATTCCTTGAGAATAAAAAGTTTTTTAGAAAACATTCTTGTTATTCAAAAAGTTTTTGTATTTTTGCAACAGATTGGAAGACTATGCATCTATCCTTTCTTACAAGACATTAAAAATTAAAAAATAAAAGAGCATAAGAAAATACATTTTAATAACATAATAAGAAATCGCGTTTGCTATTTATTCGGTTGATTCCTGAAACCTGAGAAATTTCATAGAAACACCTACCGAAAGAATAAGTCTGTAAACGTCTGCGCTTTGGTGTGGACGGGACTTATCGGTATGTGTGGGCTTTCTCAGGGCCTTGGAATCAGATAATTTGCCGTTCACGCCATTTTATCTTTTCCATAGTCCACCTAAGAAATCCCACGATTCCACCGCTAAGATAGTTTTCGCCCAATTAGCGCTTCAAAATGAAAAGACTCCATTCATTAGATGGGAGAGTTGTATCCATACTCTTCCTCTTTGGTGGTGTTGTATCCGTACATGCACAAGATAGCTTGTACCATACAACACTATCAGATTCTGTTGTCTCAGACAACACTCATCGTCTCAAGTTGAAAACATTAGTTGTACCCATTGCCCTCACTGGAATCTCAGCCTTCTATGTTCATAACGGATGGTTGACCAAACAACGTGAGAACATACAAGACAAATTATCAGCCAAGGGGAAACATAAGGTAAAAATCGACAATTACATGCAGTACTCCCCCATGCTTGCCGTCTATGGTCTCAACTTATTAGGTATTGACGGAAAGCATAAATTTTGGGACAGAACTGGTATTCTTGCCTTTTCGTATGCCACCATGGGAATAATCGTAAATGGTATGAAATATGCTTTTAAAGAAAAGCGTCCTGGCAACAATGCCCGTAATTCATTCCCATCTGGACATACAGCAACAGCCTTCATGGGAGCTGAATTTCTATACCAAGAGTACAAAGATATTTCGCCGTGGATAGGATATTCTGGCTATTTGATTGCAGCTACTACTGGATATTTAAGAATCTACAATAATCGCCACTATCTCAATGATGTTGTTGCAGGAGCTTGTATTGGCATTATCAGTACAAAGTTTGCATATTGGCTTTATCCGAAAGTATTCACTAAATCCAAATGCCATCACTCTAACTTTCATACGATAAGCACACCTTTCTATGCAGATGGTAAAGTTGGTGTAAATGTCTGTATGTCTTTCTGATTATAAAGTATAATTCGTAAAATAATAAAACAATGAAAACATTACTTTTCATAAAGATGGAACAGCCACATTGTCAGCACATTCATGGATTCCAATAAAATAATACCCTTTACACTATGACACTTCAAAAGCAATAGACAACATGAAAAGAGCAGAAAGCAAACTGGAATCCAGTTACTTTCTGCTCTTTTAAGAATATATCTTCCTCTGTTCTTCAACCAAAGAACTACCTACTTCTTATTTCAGATTCCTATCCAAGAACTCCAATATCTTCTCCTGCGCTTTCAATCCGCAGGAATGAGGAATTTCCCAAAGCTCGGTATCCAGCAGATTATCAGCTCCCTGACTCTTCCAAACCTGATGCATTTCGGCGAAAGCATCTTTTACGCCAGGCACAGGGAAGAGCTTGTCTTTTGTGCCATTGATGAAGAGCATCGGCTTCGGACAGGCGAGGGAGGCGATGTGCGGATAGTCTAGATACTGACGAAGAGCGGGAATGCAATTCGCAAAACCGCCATTCTCCTTCCTTCCGAACCTCCGGGTAAGCTGCGCATCGGTGGTAATCATCCAGCAGATGGAAGCACCCGCCTTGATTCTATCCGATAATGCAGAGAGCATCCACGAGCGATAGGCTCCCATCGAACAGCCCACGCATCCGATACGCTTCGCATCTACCATCGGCAGCGAAGCCAGGAACTCGGTGCTGGAAATATCATCGTAAGTCATGAAAGCAGAAAGGTCTCTACCCAGCATCATCATATTGCCGGCTATCAGGTCGTATTTGTTTCTATCCACGCCCTCCTTTCGGCCTCTTTCTCCCCACATCGGAGCATCTGCCGAAAAGACCACGTAGCCATGTTTAGCCAGGTAATCGCCCACGTACTGATTATCGTAAAGCTGCTTTGCCCACGCATCCGCATCGTCCAGAATCTCCTGACAGAGCGCTTGCTTCTCAGGAGTATCTTTCTCTTCCGGAGTAAAGAAAGGACGAATCATCTTCTCCTTTCCGATAAAGAGATGGGCACCATGATCATGAAGCGCATTGACTGTTGGGAATGGCCCCTTGCCATCCGGAATCAGGAGATAAGCCGTGATTCTGGAATAGGCGTTGATATTGAAGGCGATTTTCTGCGCCTTATATCCGTCTCTCTGTTCCTCACCGAGCACTTCCATATCCCAAGCCGCAGCCGCTTTCGGAGGCGTCATCATGCATTCGAAGACCTTCTCCTTTGCCGTCTTCTTCCACTTCTTGAAGTTCTTGATAGGGCTGTTGCCCCAAGCCATCGGATAGGTCAGTTCCTTTTTCAGCGTTTCTACATAGGTAGGAATCTCTCCCTGCCATTCATACTTCTCCCGCTTCTGGAGCTTCGGCTTCGAAGAGGTTTTTGCAAGCGACACAGAGGTCTGTGCAAGCGCCACCGACGCCTGCAACAATGCAATAATACTATATGTGATAATCCTTTTCATTCTCTTGTCTTGTTTTGTTAGAAATCTTTCTTCCTGTTTATAAGATTAGTTATTGTTTGCAAAATTAAGAAATTATCCGCAAAAAGAGCCCAATAATCTCGATATTTTTGTGTACCTTTGCCTAAAACATTTATAAATAACGGATAAAACATCTATAAACAACAGATAAAACATCATCAAATAGAAGATAAAGCAATATGAAAATAGCAGTTTTTTGTTCAGCAAATAAGAATATCGACCCCGACTTCTTCACGTTGACAGAAGAGATGGGAAAGTGGATGGCTGAGAACGGCCACGACCTGGTTTTCGGCGGCTGCAACTCTGGTCTGATGGATTGCATCGGCAAGGCAGTAAAGGCGAATGGCGGCAGAACCATCGGTGTGGTTCCTACGCTTGTAGAGCGAGGAGGCAGAACCTTCCCTAACCTCGACATCGAGATTCCGTGTGATAATCTCAGCGACCGCAAGGACCTGATGCTTGCCCAGAGCGACATCTTCGTAGCCCTTCCTGGCGGTATCGGCACCCTGGATGAAATCTTCACCATCGCTGCCGCCCACACCATCGGCTACCATCACAAAATGGTGATTCTCTACAACATGAAAGGCTTCTGGAACTCCACCATCGCCCTATTGGATGACATGGCAGAGAAAAGCATGATTCGTGGCGATTGGCGAGATGTGATAGAAGTAGTGGATAACCTGGAAGAATTAAAGGCGATAGTTGAAAATTCCCATTAATATGATTTTTCGGCAAACTTGCACATTTCTCATATCAAAAAGTGGCAAACTTGCACATTTTTGATATTAAGGAAGGAATAGAAACCTATAAACGAAATACTCAGAAACAAAAGAAAGAGCGGAAAAACAACTGTTAACTGTTAACTCTGTTAACCCCAGTTGTTCTTCCGCCCTTAAACTTTATTCTGCCAGCAGCTTCTCTGCCATAGCCTTACCCAGAGCCTCGCACTGCGCCTTTACCTCTGGAGTAATCGCCTGCTTCATATCTACCGGCTCGCCCACTGGCTCGTAGTGGAGCTTGGTGTCGTTCCACTCCTGAATCTTAGCCACAGCCTTGCTAGCCCAGCAATGAGAACCATACCAGCCAAGAAGGTGGTTCTTGACGTCCTTATTGGCAAGCTCGGAGAGGAGAACCTCCATCTCGTGATAAAGACCGGCATTGTAGGTTGGAGCACCCACGATAAGACCCTTGTAGCGGAAGATGTCGCGCAGGATGTAGCTGTGGTGAGTCTTCGAGATGTTGTACATTACGATGTTCTTCACGCCAGCCTTGCTTGCCGCACGGGCGATGATTTCAGCCATGCGCTCGGTATTGCCATACATGGTGCCGTAGCAGATAACGAGGCCCGGCTCCGTCTCGTACTTCGACATCTTATCATACATACCGATAACCTTCTCAATATGCTCGTGCCAAACCGGACCATGGGTTGAGCAGATGTAATCCAGCTCCACGCCAGCCAACTTCTTCAAGGCATTCTGAACAGGGATTCCATACTTACCCACAATGTTTGAGTAGTAGCGAACCATCTCCAACCAGAAAGTCTCGCAGTTGATTTCCGTATCGATGATTCCGCCGTTCAGCGCACCGAAGCAACCGAACGCATCACCTGAGAAGAGCACCTTGTTCTTTGCATCGAGCGTTACCATGGTCTCTGGCCAGTGAACCATAGGGATGAGAACAAAGCTCAGCTCGTGGTTGCCCAGAGAGAGGGTTGCGCCATTCTTCACCTCTACCACGTCATCAGTTACGCCGTAGAAGCCTTCCAGCATTCCCAGGGTCTTCTTGTTGCCCACGATCTTGATGTTAGGGTAATATTTCTTGATGAGGGCGATGGAGCCGCTGTGGTCAGGTTCCATGTGGTTGATGATGAGGTAATCGATTTCGCGGTCGCCAATCACCTCGTGGATGTTCTCGAGGAACTGGGTGAAGAAATCTACCTCTACAGTATCTACCAGCGCTACCTTCTCATCGTCAATGATATAAGAGTTGTAACTCACTCCGTTAGGCAAAGGCCAAAGGCCTTCGAAACGATGCTTATTGCGGTCGTTTACGCCTACGTAATAAATCTTGTTTGTAATTTCTGTCATATCTTTTATATTTTTATAATTCCTTCTTCTTTGCTTCTCCGAATTCCTTGGAAACATAATTGTAGATGTCCTTGCAGCATTCGGTGGAGAATTCCTGAGCTGAAACAAGGAGACTGTCCCATTGCGCCTCAGATAAGCCGCGGTCGATGTCCTCGCGGGTGATTCCATCTTTGATTAATCCGAACACGAAACCGGCATTGAAATTATCGCCGGCTCCGATAGTGCTCACCGGCTTCATCTTCTTCGAAGAATAACTCTTGGCAAAGCCGTTCTCGGCACGAACCGCTACAGGCTCAGCGCCCTGGGTGCAGATAAACTTCTTGCAGTAGAAGCTGATTTCGGCATTATACACCTTATCCGCCTCCGGCTTCTTGTAGAGGATTCCAAAGTCCTCGTGGCTTCCGCGTACGAAATCAGCCATCTCCAGGTTCTCTATCAGATTAGGCGTAATCTTCATGATTTCGTTCTGATGAGAAGCACGGAAGTTGATGTCGTAATAAAGAATGGCGCCGTGCTCCTTCGCATACTCCAGGAAGCCGGCAACCTGAGGACGGACCACAGGATTCAGGGCGAAGAACGAACCGAAGAGCACGATGTCGCCAGGATTGATTTCCGGTGTGGCAAACTCCAGCTGGTCGTGAGGATGATCTTTGTAGAAGATGTAGTCGGCATTGTTGTTCTCGTCGAGGAAAGCCAGCGAGAGCGGCGACTTCGATTCCGGAAAGATGCTCACATTGTCAGCATTCACCCCATTATCTCTCAAAAACTGAATCACATACTCTCCTATGCGGTCGTTGCCCGCCTCGCTGATAAACGAAGCATTTACGCCCGCACGGCCCAACGAGATGACTGCATTGAATGATGAGCCACCCGGTACTGCCTCTATCGGCTTGCCGCCCTTGAAGATGATGTCAAGCACGGTTTCTCCTATTCCTATTACTTTGCGCATTGTTTTTGTTGTCTATATTTTATTTTTTGGTGGCAAAGATAAGTCTTTTTGGCGATAATGCAAAATAAATGACTATTTTTTTGGATAAATTACATTTTCAGTGTAACTTTGCACCTTGAAATGAAATACAATACTTATACACTCGATAATGGACTCCGCATCATCCACCTGCCTTCAGACAGCAAGGTGGTGTATTGCGGTTACCAGATTAACGCCGGCACCCGAAACGAGGAGCCGGGCGAAGAAGGACTTGCCCACTTCTGCGAGCACGTTACTTTCAAGGGCACAGAGCGCCGCAAGGCGTGGCACATTCTCAACAGCCTGGAGAGCGTGGGCGGCGACCTGAACGCCTACACCAACAAGGAAGGCACGGTTTATTACTCCGCCATCCTCAAGGAGCACATCGCAAGAGCCGTAGATCTGCTCACCGACATCGTTTTCCATTCGGTTTATCCGCAAGCGGAAATCGACAAGGAGGTAGAGGTAATCTGCGATGAGATAGAGAGTTACAACGATTCTCCTGCCGAACTGATTTATGATGAATTCGAAAATATCATCTTCAAGGGTTCGCCGCTGGGCCACAATATCCTGGGCACAGCCGAGCAGGTTCGCTCGTTCAAGACAGAAGATGCGCTGCGCTTTACAAGAAAGCTTTACCGGCCGGATAATGCGATATTCTTCGCTTACGGAGACATTGACTTCAAGAAGCTGGTAAGACTCTTGAAGAAGAGCTTTTTAAGTGAAGAACGAAGAGTGAAGAGTGAAGAAACAACGTTCGGCGACCGAAGGGAAAGCCAATTCAATAGTCCAGAGGCGCAAGCCCAATTCAACATTCAACACTCAACATTCAACACTCAACACTCCTTCGAGGGGCAGACGATAGTGATGCAGAAGAATACGCATCAGGCTCATGTGATGATTGGAACCCGCGCTTACGATGTGAACGATGACCGCAGAATGCCGCTCTATCTGCTCAACAATATGCTGGGCGGACCGGGAATGAACGCCAAGCTGAACCTAGCCCTGCGCGAGCACAACGGACTGGTTTACACCGTAGAAAGCACGATGGTGGCTTATGGCGATACTGGCGTATGGAGCATTTATTTCGGCTGCGATGAGCACGATGTGAAGCGCTGCCTCAGACTGGTTCGCAAGGAGTTAGATAAGTTTATGCTGAAACCGCTGAGCGAGGCGCAGCTCAAGGCCGCCAAGAAGCAGATTAAGGGTCAGATAGGCGTGGCTTGCGACAACCGCGAGAACTTCGCCCTCGACTTCGGTAAGAGCTTCCTGCACTACGGCTGGGAGAAGAACGTTGACCGACTCTACGAGCAGGTGGATGAGATTACTGCCGAACAGATACAGGCCGTAGCCAAAGAGCTGTTTGATAAAGACAGGCTCACCACGCTGATTTTCAGATAATGTTGATTTTCAGA
>JAJWOH010000224.1:0-2920 GCA_021635485.1 Segatella copri
AGCCATCGCCAGCAAAGATCGGTTGAAAGGTTGATAATTATTAGCCATAATGTTTAAAATATTTATCAAAACAACAAAAAGAGGGATGCCAACTCACTTGGCATTCCCTCTTGATGTTTTAACATGAGTCATACTACCTGAAAAGTAGACAAGTCATGTGACTAGCTTATGAATTGATTACTTAAAAAGTTTACCTCTTCAAGTTTGGGTTCTTCTCACCGTCGGTTGTTGGATATGGACAGTAAATTCTATCCTCAGACCAAGTACCCTTAACGGTAACGCTCTCCTTGGCAGTATATTCCTTGCCACCCTCTTTCGCAACAACGATAGGAGCATTGGCAACGCGATACTCGAAGTTCTTCTTGAGCTCGTCCATACGGAGCTCATCTGAACGGCGGGTAACCATAGATACCCAGTTACCTGCAACTTCCCATCCGTGTTCGATGTAGCAAGCCTCAGCAAGCTGGGCAGCGCTCATGTTGTCGATCTTTACGGTAGTTCCGTCGCCAAGTGTCACATTTTCAACATCTGTTACGGCACGGCTGCGAACCTGCTTCAAGCAGTTCTTAGCTTCTGTCAAGTCAGAGAGGCCTGCACGGGCTGCACTCTCAGCATACCAGAGGAGAACCTCTGAATAGCGGATGAGGTTATGACGGCGGTCATTAACCATACCCTTATAGTTGATTCCCATGTAATCGTATGGCTGTTTGAGCATATTACCCTTTTCGTCAGCATTGACAGTGAAGATAGTGAACATAGGGTGATAAGCATCTACGACAGGTTTGCCATTGTTGTCAAGTTCCCACCAGTAAACGGCCTTGCTGATTTTATCCTTTTTTACTTCCTTATCGCCGATTTTCTCAGTGATAGTCTCCTGGAATGTAACTTTAGGAGCATAAATTGCATTCTTGCGAGGTCCCTCTGGATATCTCTTCCAGAAAGCAATTTCGCCCCAGGCGTCACCCCAGCCACCATCGCCGAGACCTTCGAAGCGACAGCAGGAAGAAAGCTGTGAGTCATGATCCCACCAACCCTTGGCATCGTTGTTGATACCGAGCACGGTTTCCATGTTGTAATTGTTACCCATAGAGTAAACTTCCTTCCAGTCTGGGTTCAAGATGAAGCCATAAGTACCATTGTTGGTGATGACATCCTTAGCCAACTCAGCAGCGAGCTTATAGTATTCTGTTCCCTTATTGAGCGGATAACCTGCCATTGACATATAAACTGCTGCCAAGGTAGACTGTGCAGCCTGTTTGGTAGCCCAAACGTCAACTCCGAACAAGCGGGCAGGCTCCTTGTCATAACCTGTAGGAAGTTCGTTGATGGCATCCTTCAAGTCTTGAACGATCAATTCGTATACTTTCTCAATCTCAGATGGCTGAGCATCAAACTGTTCTATGTTGGTCTTAGTGATAATAGGCAATTTGCCGAATACACGTACCAGATAGTAGTACGAGTAAGCACGCCAGAAGTGAGCGTTTCCCAATGCGGTAGCAATCTTAGCCTTATCACCAGGGAATTTCTCAGAGCCCTCGATAATCAGATTGGCAGTCTTGATAACTGCATAATGCTGAGTCCAGGCTTCTGTAACACCCTTGTTGGCACCATCAGAATCAAATGCATCGAGCGCAGCACAAGCCTGCTTGTTGGAACCAGGGTTAGCAGTGATATCGTCTCCCTGCCACTGTGGATACATAGGGTTAGTCCAACTTTGTGTCTGATTCACTTTATCGTACAGCGTATTAACACCTGCGGTGTAGTCGTCTTCGATGGTATAGAATGTGTCTGGATTCAACTGACCCTTTGGATCCTCATCCAGGAAATCGCCACATGATGTGAGTGACAACATGGAAGCTGCCATGAAGCAACCTGTATATAATAATTTCTTAGTTTTCATAATTCTTACAGTTTTTAGATTGTTGAATTTAGAAGGTTACACGAACACCCATTGTGATGGTACGAGGATTAGGATAAGCACCCATATCCAAACCATTATCACGGTCTACGTTGGCATCACTGAAAGAAGCACCTGCTGGGTCAATACCCTTATAACCTGTGATGGTGAAGAGGTTCTGAGCTGAGAGTGAAAGACGGATGTCTGCCAACTTGGTTACGCTACGTGGGAATGTATAAGCTACGCTGATATTCTCACAACGGAAGTAGTCGGCATTCTCGAGCCACTTGTCTGAATTACCATAGTTCTTGTTCTCTGCACCGATGGTAGGCATTGTTACACCTATATTACTGAAGTGATCCTTGTCTGTAACGAATCTTGAAGCACCAACCTCTGCATTCATTGCGAAACGTACGATATTCAAACGTTTTGCACCGAAGGCTGCATTGCAGAACATGTTGAAGTCCCAGTTCTTATAGGTAATGGTGTTGTTCCAGCCTAATGTGACATCAGGATTTGAGCGACCCAATACGAAACGGTCTGTACCTGCATTTGGAGAAGCAGTCTTGGTTCCATCTGCTGCATAGTACATGTCTACATACTGTCCCTTGTCGTTCTTTTCTACTCCAGCCCACTTGAATCCGTAGAATGTACCGATAGCTTCACCTTCCTTGATGATAGTACATGGGTCAACAGTACCAGGAGCTGGCTTCTCACCATAAATGATAGGTTCATCGGCTGTCATCTTGGTTACCTTGTTTTTGATGTAGCTGGCATTGAGTGTAGATGACCATGACCAATCCTTGGTCTGGATAATCTGACCATTGATGGTTACGTCAACACCCTTGTTGTTTACCTCGCCGGCATTTACCCAATATTTGGTTGCACCCAAGTAGCCAGGAGCTGCAGTCTGCAAAAGGGCATCCTTGGTGGTCTTGTTGAAGTAGTCGAAACTGATGTTCAAACGGTTACCGAAGAAACCGAGGTCAACACCGAGGTCAAACTGGTGAACCTTCTCCCAGG